>NZ_JBEXOV010000021.1:64505-95531 GCF_040611715.1 Streptomyces sp. NPDC006544
GGCCGGGGGGGGGGGGGCCCCGCCCCGGGGGGGGGGGGGTCAACCGGGGGGGGGGGGCGGCCCCGCGCGCCCCCCCCCGGCCCTCTCGGTAGGGATCAGTCCTTGAACACGTCCTTGACCTTCTCCTTGGCCTGGCGGGCGTCTCCCTTGGCCTGTTCGGCGCGGCCCTCAGCGGTGAGGCGCTCGTTGCCGACGAGACGGCCGACGGCTTCCTTGGCCTTGCCCTTGGCCTGCTCGGTCTTGGCCTGGGTCTTCTCTTCACCGGACACGGACATCACTTCCCCACAGCAGAGAACGCTTACGTCATCACGTCTTCCCATTCCCTGGGCGACAAACGTGCTGACTTCGCGATGACCTCTACGCGCTCCGGGCCGTGCCCCGTGACGTCGGGAGGGACCGGCTGTCCTGTCCCACGGGGAGGAGCGGCTCGGCCGCCAGGGCCTTCTCGAATCCGGCGAGGCCTTCGACCAGCGCGGTCCGCTGGTGGAACGGCATGTCGGTCAGGGCCTGGACGAGGAGCTGGTCGCGGCAGTCACGGATCCGGGTCAGGTGCTCGCGGCCGGCGCCGGTCACGGACAGCAGGACTTCGCGGCCGTTGTCGGGGCAGGGCCGTCGCTCGATGAAGCCGAGGGCTTGGAGACGGTCGACGAGACGGCACACCGACGGCGGCGCAGCGGCCAGGATGCGCGTCAGGTGCCGCATGCGGATCCCGTCCTCCCCCTCGACGATGTACAGCACGCGGAGCTGGGACACCGGGACGTACGGCGCCGGCATGTCGCTGCGGGCCTGCTCCCACAGGATGTCGAGGAGCTCGACGATCCGGCCGGCCTGACGGGCCGCGGCCTGGGCCCGTACGGGGTCCGCCTCGGGGCGGGTGCGCTCTGTCATGCGTTTCCCCCTCCCAGGGACGTGGTCCTGCCGGCGTGTGGGTGGTCGGGGTCGGATTTCAAGGGCCGGCCGCTCCTGCCGGACACGGCCCGCGCCCGGCGCGTCCGGGAGGTGCTCCGCCTTCTGGCGTATGACGATATGCCATCGCGGTATCGCCGGCCGACGCGAGCCGATGCCCGGTGCCGGGGTGTCAGGGGTTGCTGTCCGTACTGCCGGGGCGGGCCGCTATGGATTCCTCGGCAGACGCGGCGGCAGCACGCTGCCGGGATGCCGAGGAGACGTTCGGTGTCCCTGTCTCCGGGGCGGTGAGGTAGTCCAGCGTACCGGTGAGTTCCAGGAGCCGTTCCAGGCGCAGGGGCCTCTCCTCGATGTGCAGGTGTACCCCTGCCGCACCGGTGAGGCGCCGGACCATGAGCAGGGCCGACAGCCCGGAGGAGTCGACCGCGGCCAGCCCCTGGCAGTGCAGGAACAGGTGGTGCAGACCGGTGTTCTCGGCCAGTGTGCGGGTCACGGCTACCAGGAGGGCATCGGCCCAGTAGTGGTCCAGGTCGCCGTGCAGGTCGATGCGAACGGTGTCCCGCGTATCGAGGTGCGTCAGGCGCAGCGGGCTGGGTTGCAAGCTGGTCATTGGGCGGTCCCGGAAGCAGTCACAGGGGTACGGTTCAGGGCGGCGGCGCCGGTGTGGAGCATTCCGGTGGCGCGGGGGAAGTCCTTCAGTTCCCTGCCCAGGAGGTCCAGGGCGGGCAGGAGGGAACGGGCCGGTACGCCCCGTGTGCTCAGCACACCGGCGGTCCACCGCAGGAAACGGGAGAAGAGCTCCGGGTCGTCCGTGTACAGCGCGGTGGCGAGGAACTCCACGATGTGGGCGAGGTCCTCCGCCGTGCGTTCGCGCTGGGCCTCGGTGTAGCCGAGCATCGCCGGGAAGGCGCCCTCCAGTCCGGCGAACACCGTACGTACCAGGTCGCGGCGGGTACGGGCGACGAGCGTGTACTCCTGGTCGGCCAGGTGCGGCAGATCATCGATGGCCTGGTGGCCGGGCCGCGGCCGGGCGAGAGGGTTGCGGGCCAGGTCGTCGGCGGCGGTGCGGGCGTCGGCTGCCCAGGCATCCGCGCCCAGCAGCCGCGCGTACTGGCCGTCGGCACCGAAGGCGGCGCCCCCCACCATGACGGGGACGCCCACGGCCTGGCATGCGGTGATCGTGGCGTGCGCGGTGGGCAGGCGGGTGGCGATCGAGCTCGAGAGGGCCACCGCGTCCGGGCCGGTGCGGTGCAGATGCGCGATCAGATGGGGGGTGGGGACCTGGGAGCCGAGGTAGTCGACGCGCCAGCCGCGCGACGTGAGGACCTCGGCCAGGAGGCGCGCGGGCAGTGAGTGCCATTCGCCGTCCACACAGGCGACCGTGAGGCGGCCGCGTATCGGCGATGTTCGGGAACGGGGATGCCGCGCGAGCGCGGCGACGGCCCGCTCGTTGATCGCGGTCGCGGCGTGCTCCTGCGACACGGAGAGCCGGTTGGCGGCCCACTCCTCCCCCACCCGCCTCTGGACGGCGGCGATCACATCGAGCAGGACGCACTCCACGTCCAAGCCGTCCTCCAGAGCGCCGAGCACGGCCGTGACGGCGGCCCGCTCATCGAACCGGAGGACCGCCTCCCACAGCTCGGCCGCCGGCTGCTGGTGACCGGAGGCGGTCATCGTGGTGGATTTCATGCGGTGAACCTGCCCCGTGTGTGGCCGTTCACGGCCGTGAGGTGGTGGGTGCGGGGAGCGGCGATGACCACCACCGCCATGTCGTCGTGCTTGCCGTCGCCCACCCACTGGGAGGTCAGCATCTGAACCCGCTCCACCACCGCCTCCGCCGGCAGGCCCGCGCACTCCGCCAGCGCCCGGCGCAGACGTTCCTCGCCGAACATGGTGTCGCCCATCGGCCCGCCGCGGGCCTCGCTGATGCCGTCCGTGTACAGGAGGCAGGTGTCGCCGGAGGCCAGCGTGACGTCCGCGCTCTGGGTGACCAAGGTGGGGAGCACCCCGACCAGGGTGCCGCGGGTCGGAGCCTCCTCGACGAGCCCATCGGAGCGCAGGATGAGCGGAGCCGGGTGGCCGGCGCTGGTGAGCCGCAGGTCCACCGAACTGCCGGCCCGGACCGCGGAAGCCAGCACCATCGTGGCGAAGCGGGCGTTCTCGGTGTTCAGCAGCGAGGTGTTGAGCAGCCCCAGCATGCGCTGGTGATCGCCGGCCATGGGCAGCAGCGCGTGCATCGTGTTGCGGATCTTGCCCGTCATCACCGCCGCCTGCAGCCCCTTGCCGCACACGTCGCCCAGGACGACGAGGGAGGGCTCTCCTTCCACAGCGGAGGGATGCACGTCGTAGAAGTCGCCACCGACCCGCTCGTGGTCCTTCGAAGGCCGGTAGCCGCCCGCATAGTCGACGCCGGAGATCTGGTGCAGGGTGGGAGGAAGGAGTTCGCGCATCAGGATCTCGGTTATCGATGCCTGCTCCGTGTACAGCCGGGCGGCCGACATGGCGGCACCCGCGCGGGCCGCGAAGAGTCGGGCGAAGACCTCCTCGCTCTCCGTGAACGCCTCGTGACCGCTGCGCCGCAGGAGCACCAGGGCGCCGGCGGGCACGCCGTGGCCGGGCAGAGGAGTGATGACGATCGAGCCGACCGTCCCGAACTCCTCCGGAACCAGCCACGCCGGAGCGGCGGCCGGATCGATCCATCTGGACGGAACGGGAGGAAACCCCTGGAGGGCCTCGGCCAGCCCGGGCACCTGCGCGGGATCCACGGTCAGCCGCGACGTCGACGGCGCCCCACCGCGCACACAGGTCACCACCGGCAAGGAGTGGCCGTGAGACGGGGCGATCACCAGGGCGGCATCAGCAAGGTGTTCCGCCGCCATCTGCGCAGTGACGTCCATGCACCGCTCCAAGTTCAGCGACGAGAGCAGCAGATTGGAGGCGCGGGTCAGGAACGCGGTGCGCTCCTTCTCCATGTGCAGGGCCTCGCGGGCCAGCCGGTGGTCGGTGTCATCGACCAGCCACCACACCACCGTGCCGTCTCCCCCGGCAGTCGGATGCGCCTCGAACGAACGCCCCCCTACCGGACCATGGGCGATCGCGGGCCGCGGTGTTCCCGGATGCTGTCCCAGGGAGGGGCTCAGGCCGGCGTGGGCCAGGGCCAGCCAGCCGGGCAGGACGGCCGCCATCGCCGTGTCCGGGCGGGCGTCGGGGAAGACCAGGCGGGCCGCCTCGTTGACGAACCGCAGGACCGCCTGGGAGTCCGCCGCGAGCACGGGGTAGGGAGCGTCGGCCCATGGGAAACCCACCACGGGCGGAGCGGATGCTGCCTGGGTGTCATTCAGCACACATAGAAGGCCCGCTGCGCGAACCCCTCACCTCATCGCATCGAAGGAAAACCATTGCCGTACGGCAACCATCCTCCATTCCTCTCCGCTCGCACAACCCGGGCCTCCTCGAACGACAGTCCTGCACCTCACCCACACCGGGCGAGCACGCCTCCACCCCGGGCGTAGCAATGGCATGGAGAACAGGACTGTTCGCCTCATCAACGCGCACGTCCTTGCGCCCCCGCCTGCCCCAGGGCGAGCGGAGCATGCGCGTGCAGACGAGGCCCCGCTCTGGTGGCCGGCCAGCCCGGGTGGCTCGGTGAGGTCGCCGCGATCAAGACCACTCCGGCCGCCGCCACCCAGAAGCTGACGGCGGCGCGCGACCGTGCTGCCCGGCTGCCCGGCTGCCGATCTGGACTACCGGTTGTCCGTCGAGGCCGGGTCGAGGAAGAAGACGCACTGCTTCGCGTCGTATACGCCCACCTGGGCGACGAAGCGGAACTTGTCGCCCGCTCGGACGGTGGCGGGGGCGTTCCGGCCGGTCAGCTTCAGGTCGGGAATGTTGACATCCTCGTACTTGAAGGCCGGGCCGATCGCCGTCTTCGGTCCCTGGTCGCCCGGGCCCAGGAGGAAGTCGTAGCGGGTGTCGTCGCTACCGCGGGGTGCCACGTGCACGATCGAGCCGTCGAATGCGACCGTCTTGCCCTTGTACTTGGTCGCGAAGTCCGGGCTCGCGCTGTCGCACGAGTCCGGCGTCTCCAGTAGCGCCGCGAATTCCGGGTTGTTCTGCGGCGTGATCACCTCAGCGGCAGCTGCCCCGGCCGCGCTCGGAGCCGAGGTGGCGGAGGCTGCCGCGCTCGCAGTGACCGCCGTCGGCTTGTTCGACTCGTCCTTCTTCTCGCCTCCGCCCTCGAGAGCTGCGCCTACGCCGATGACGACGGCCAGGACCACGAGGCCGCCGACCGCGGTGCCGATCAAGAGCCGCGGCAGGGGCTTCTTCGGCCGACGGAAGTCGAGGGTAGAGCGCAGCAGCCCCTGAGCCTGCTCCACGAGCTCCCAGCCCTCCTTCTGCATCTTCGAGATCACCAAGCCGTCGGTGCCGCGAACGGTCTGCACGGTCCTGTACTCGTACTTGATCTCGTCGGCCATGTGGCTCCGCGCCCCTTCCATGAATCTGTTCATACCAACTGTCGCGCGAGCATAGGGGACTTCGCGAGACGGCCCGCTGAAGGAGTGTGAACGCGTCGTCCAAGGCCTGCGCTGCCCCCGGCACGCGGTGAGCACGGTCGTGGGCGTACACGAATGCCGCGAGGATCGACAGACGAGGACGAGACGGTGCCCGCGCTTCCTCCCCTCGGCCTCGCGCAGATCACCAGCTGCGGCATCGTCCGTCACGCCCTTCCCGGCCCGGACCCGTACGGGTGGACGGCTGAAGCGGAGGAGCCGTCCTCGCGCGGAGCGGTTCAGCGGGTGTGCGCGAGCTCGAGGAAGCGGTGGAGGTCGTGGGCGGCTTCAAGGGCGCACAGGCCGGTGGCCGCCAGCAGCGCCGCGGCGGCGGCGAGGAGCAGGGGCGGGCTCTGGGGCGGGGGCGCGAGGAGGGCGGCGACGCGGCGGGGCACGATGCCCGGAGCGGTACGGCGGCGTCCGAGGATGCCGAGCGCCGCGGCGGGGATTGCGCGGGGGCCGCGGCTGCGCTTGGCGGCGACGGCAGCGCGGGCGACGGTTTCGGCGACGGCACGGCGGTCGCCGGTGTGCCGGGCCGCGTGTTCGTCGGCCCAGCGTTCGACGGTGTAGGCGACGGCGACGGCAAGGGGCCGCAGCAGGGGGTTGGCGGCGGCGGCCAGCTGCACGAGGGAGACGAACGCGTGGTGGTGGTGGTTCAGGTGGGCGCCTTCGTGGGCGAGGAGGATGTCCCGGCCGGCGGGGCCGAGGGCGTCGAGCATGCCGTGCGAGACGACGATGCGGCCGGGCAGGCCGGGCACGGTGTAGGCGTCGGCGCCGGGGTCGTCGGTGATGACGGCCAGGTCGGGGCCGGGCAGGCAGGCGGCTTCCAGGGCGGCGGACCACAGGGCTCCGGCCCGGCGTGCGGCCCGCCTTGCGGCGGCGAGGACGGCAAGGGCCAGCAGGACGCCGCCGGCGAGTGCGGCCGGCCACACGGCGGGGTCCTGGCGGGCGATCACGTCGGGCGAGTAGCCCTTGAGAGTCGCCACCAGAGGGATGCGGACGAGTCCGGCCAGGGCAAGCAGGCCCAGGACCGCGGTGCTGGAGACGGCGAGGACCAGAGCGGCGGCGGTCAGCAGCCAGGTCGCCAGGCGGGGCTCCAGCCGGCGGGCCAGGGGGCCGGCGCTGAGCGCGGCCGGGACGGGGAAGAGCAGGGGCAGGTAGACGGCCAGGTGCATCGTGGGGGCGGCTCTCTATCCGTCGGTGCCCAGCAGTCGGCGCAGCAGGTCCTCGTCGTCGTCGGACAGCCCGTCGACGAATCGGATCAGGACCGATTCCCGGTCGGTGCCGCTCTCCATGACCTGGCGCATGTGGCGGGCCGTCATGCCGGATGCGTCGGTGACCGGCGCGTAGGCGTAGCTGCGCCCCCGCGGGGCGCGTTCCAGGACGCCGCGGGTGTGCAGGCGTGCCAGCGTGGTGGCCACCGTGGTGTGGGCCAGGGCGGTGCTGAGGCGTTCGGCGACCTCGCCGGGGGTCAGTGCTCGGCCCGCGGTGTGCAGCAGGGCGAGGACCTCCTCCTCCAGGGCGCCGTTCGCCCGGCGCCTGCCCCCGGGTTCCGGCGGCTCGTGCGTGGCCAAGGCCGTCCTCCTTCCGTCGAGCGTCTGCAGTCCACAGTAACTTCTATTCGTGAATAGAAGTTACTGTGTGCGTGCGCTCCGAGCTCGCGGCCCACGGGCCGTGCGACCCATGGGCCCTTCGGCCCCCGCACCCTGCCCGGAAAGGATGCCCCATGCCTGTTTCCCCGGTGGCCGCGCCCCGCTCCGCCGGGGTGCGGCCGCGGCCCGCCGCCGTGCTGGTGCTGGTGTGCGGGCCGCTGCTGGCGGCCCTGGTCGCCGTCACGGTCGTGGCGCACGGTGCGCCCTTCGGCGTGGACGGACCGGTGCACGGCTGGGTGATGGTCCACCGGCCGCCGTGGGCGGCCCGGGCGGCGGTCGCGGTCACCGTGACGGGCAGCGGCGTTCCCGCCTACCTGCTGGCGGCGCTCGCCGGGGCACTGGCCGTGCGGGCCCGGTGGTGGCGCGGGGCGCTCATGGGGGCGCTCGCGCTGGTATCGGTGCAACTGCCGCGCATCGCCATGGCGTCGTGGCTCGCCCGGCCCCGCCCGCCGGCCGCGGACTGGGCGTGGACGGCGAGCGGGTACGCCATGCCCTCGGGGCACACCACGACGTCCGCGGCCGTGGCGGTCCTGCTCACCGCAGGGGTCCACCGCGCCGTACGGGGCCGGGCCCGGCGGGCGCTCCTCGTGCTGCCCGCGCTGTGGGCCGTTGCCGTGGGCGCAAGCCGCGTCTACCTCGGCGTGCACTGGCCCAGCGACGTCCTGGCGGGCTGGCTCCTTGCCTCCCTGTGGGCAGGGCTGCTCGGGACCTCCTCGTTCTCCACCGGCGCCGCGAGCCCGTGGACGCACGACCGACAGAAATCCGACCGACCGAAATCCGACCGACCGAAGGTGAAGTGACGTGAGCGCGATCAGTGTGGGACAGGCAGTGGTCCTGGGCGTGGTGGAGGGCGTGACGGAGTTCCTGCCGGTCTCCTCCACCGGCCACCTGAAGATCACCGAAGGACTGATGGGCATCCCCGTGGACGACAAGTCCGTGGTCGCCTTCACCGCCGTCATCCAGGTCGGCGCCATCGCCGCCGTCCTCGTCTACTTCTTCAAGGACATCGTCCGCATCGTCACCGCCTGGGGCCGCGGGCTCGCCGACCGCGAGGAGCGCTACCACCACGACTACCAGTTCGCCTGGTGGGTCATCTACGCCACCATCCCCATCGTGGTCGTCGGCCTGGCGGCGAAACCGCTCATCGAGGGACCGCTCGCCTCCCTGTGGGTGGTTGCCGGATCCCTGATCGTAGGCAGCGGCCTGATGTGGGCGGCCGACCAGTTGGGCCGCCACAAGCGCGGCGAGGACGACACCTCCCTCAAGGACGCCATGCTCGTCGGCTCCTCCCAGATCCTCGCCCTGCTCTTCCCCGGCTTCTCCCGCTCCGGCGCCACCATGTCCACCGGCCTCATCCTCGACCTGGAACGCGTCGCCGCCACCCGCCTGTCCTTCTTCCTCGGCATCCCCGCCCTGACCGGCGCGGGCCTGTACGAGCTCAAGGACGCCGTCGGCGCCGGCATCGACACCATGCCGCTGGTCGTCGGCACCGCGGTGTCCTTCGCCGTCGCCTACGCCTCGATCGCCTGGCTCCTGAAGTTCGTCGCCAAGCACTCCTTCAACGCCTTCGTCGTTTACCGGATCGTCGTCGGCGTCCTGCTGTTCGGGCTCCTGGGCACCGGCGTCCTGCACGCCTGACCGCCAGCCACCCGCGGCCCGCCGCCCGCCTGCGGCAAAGTCCGGGTGGCACACTCCGCTCCGCTCGCGCTGAAACGGGGAACGCCTCTGAAACGCTCCGCCGCATCCGGCGAGTCGCACGCGGCGCCCAGGCGCGCCGCTCGCCGCTCGCCGCTGGGGACTACAGCAGCGCGGTCCCCGTGGCGGACGGGCCGGGCATGGGGCCGAGGACATGTCGGCAGGAGCCCGCGGTCCGCCGCGGTTCGCCCCCGGCCCGGCTGTCAGACGGCCTCGGTCGCGAAGAGTTCGAGGTGTGAGCAGTGCGGGCAGCGGTATGCCTCGATACGGCGTCGGGGCCGGCCCAGCCGTTTGGCACCTCCGAACATGCCGCGTTCCAGCGGCCCGGCGATCCACCGGGCGTACCCGCGGGCTCCTTCTCCGGCGTCCTCGACGAAACCCGGCTCCAGGCCAACGCCACCGCAGTACGTACATCGCATCGCATCCACCGGGCGAGTGTAAGACCCAGTTCCAGAACCTTTGGATCAAGAGACGTTTCCACAGTCAGAGCGTTACAGGTTCCTCAAAGTCAGCAAAAGTCAGCATCGGAGGGTCCCACTCCCGGGCGCGGTCAGGGGCCTTCCTCCCGCAACTGAACTCCTGCAGAAGGGCTTGCGTTGAGCGGCTGGTGCCGGATGAGCTGTGGGTGTTGTTCCAGCGGGTTGTGCCGGTGGCGCCGACGCCGCCACAGGGTGGCGGCCGACCTCGTCACGGCGACCGTGAGGTCTTGGCCGCGATCGTGTTCGTGGCGACCTCGGGCTGCACGTGGCAGCAGCTGCCCGCGGCGTCGTCCGGGCCGGCGCAACGGCCCACCGCCGGTTCACCGAATGGACCAAGGCCCGGGTGTGGGCCAAGCTGCACCCTTCGGCTCGCCCGTCGAGCCTGAGGGGCCCGGCTGCTGGCACCGTTACATGAGGCAGCGATCTGCTGGATCGGGATCGTGACCGGGGCGTGCGGGCGGCCAGGGGCCTTGTCACCGAGGCCCGCCGGGGCGGTCGGCGGCTCCGCCACGAGCACGCACGCGACTGGCTGCGGCAGCGGCAGCGGCAGCGGCAGCGGCAGCGGCAGCGGCAGCGGCAGCGGCAGCGGCTTCCAGGGTGCTGAGCTCGGCGGCGGCTTCGAGCTGCCGGGGGTGGTTCAGGCGGACCAGGGCCTCATGGGCGGCCGTCAGGGATTGCCGGGCCTCGTCGTGACGGCCGAGGTGCCGCAGGACGACGCCCAGCTCGAGCCGGGCGGTCTCGCTCCAGAAGGACACCGGGTTCACCGCGCGAAGGCTCAGCACCTCACGCAGCGGCGCCTCCGCCTCGCTCCACCGGCCGAGCGCGGCCAGGTCGTTGCCGATGCACTGGCTGACCAGGGACAGGTAGGCACGGCTCACTACGGTCGGCCGCCCCGGGATGCCCGCCCGGCAGAGCGCCTCGCTGCGGCGGTGGATGGCCAGTGCTTCCTCGGGCCGGCCGTCCATGCGCAGGACCTGGCCCAGCGCGTTCAGGGCGGTGAGTTCGGCCAGCCTGCTCTCGCCGCAAGACAGCCCGGCGAGCCGGGCGACCGACGACCTCAGCCGGGCGACGGCCTCCCCGATCCGGCCGAGCCGCTGGAGCGCCCCCGCGCCGTATCCCAGGGCCCAGCCCACCTGGAGCTCGTCGCCCGCCTCCAGGGCCGCCTCCAGAGCTGCGTCCGCGGCGGCCAGCGCTCCGGCGTAGTCGAAGACGCACATGTTTCGGGCCCAGGCCAGGTAGTTCAGCTGCACGGCCACCTCGCGGGTGCTGCCGAGCGCCCGGGCGGAGTCGGCGGCCCGCAGGAACACCTCGGCCCACAGCTCCCAGTCCATGGTGGCGTCGGAGAACCAGTGCATCGCCTCTGCCGCGTCGACGACCTGCCGGTGACGGCCGGTCGACTGGGCGTGGCGCAGGGCCCCGAGCCACTGAGCCCGTTCCTCCTCCAGCCAGGCCCGGGCCCGGTCGCTGCCGACCGGCGCGGTGGCCGGGTCGGGATCGCCTTCCGCGTCACCTCGGGCTGCGGCCGACCCGTACTCCGCCTCGAAGTGCAGGGCGGCGGCGGTGGCCCGGCGGAGCGTCCAGCGGGCGGCCCGGTCCTCGGAGGCGGCGATCTCCTCGGGCCCGTCCTCCTCGGCCAACTGCTCGGCCGCGAACAGGCGCAGGAGGTCGTGGTAGCGGTAGCGGTCAGCGGTGGGGTGGGACTGGAGGAGGCCGGCGTCGACCAGGTCCTCGGCATACCGGGCGGCCGTGCGGGCGGGCAGGTCGGCCAACAGGGCGGCGGTCTGGGGGCTGAAGTCGGGGCCGCCGGCCAGGCAGGAGCGTCGGAAGACGGTCCGTGCCTGCGGGCTCAGCTGCCGGTAGGAGAGGGCGAAGGCGGCCCGGACCTCGAGCGAGCCGGCCTTCAGGGCGTCGAGGCGACCGCCTTGTTCGGCAAGCTGGGTGGCGAGTTTGCTGATGTGCTCGGCGGGGCGGGCGGCGAGGCGTTGTCCGGCGATGCGGACGGCCAGGGGGAGATGGCCGCAGAGTTCGGCGAGGTCGCGCGCGGCTTGGGCTTCTTGTGTGACCCGGTGCGGGCCGATGATGCGGGTGAGGAGTTCGACGGCTTCTTCGCGCCGGAGCAGGGCGAGTTCGGTGCGGTGGACTGCTTCGAGGCCGGCGAGGGCGTGGCGGCTGGTGACGAGGGTGAGGGAGGCGCCCTCCCCGGGCAGCAGGGGCCGTACCTGGTTCTCGTCCGCGGCGTTGTCCAGGAGGAGCAGGACGCGGCGGTCGCGCAGGAGGGAGCGCAGGAGGCCGCTGCGGTCGTCGGTGCCGGCGGGTACGTCGGTTGCGCCGAGGGCGCGCAGCAGGCGGGAGAGGGCGTCGCGGGGCGGGGTCGGTTGCTGATCCATGCCGCGCAGGTCGAGGTAGAACTGGCCGTCGGGGAAGAGGGGTACCAGGGTGTGGGCGGCGTGCACGGCGAAGGCGGTCTTGCCCAGGCCGGGCTGCCCGCAGACGACCGCCACCTGCGGCCGGTCGGGGCCGGACCGCTCGGCCAGGGCCGCCAGCCGCGCCAGGGCGGGCCCGCGCGCGGTGAAGTCGCGCAGGTCACGCGGAAGCGCGAGGGTGTGGCGGACGGAGGGGCCCGGGGCGGCAGCGCCCGCCGGGCCGGCGCATCCGGGCGGCCCGATCGCCGGCTTCCCACCGGCGTCCGCCGGGGGGCCGGTGCCCGCGTACGAGCCGGCCGCCGCCTCACCCGCGGCCCCGCGCGCGCGGGGCCGTCCCCGGCCGGCGTCCCGCTCCAGTGCCTCGGTGGCGGTCGCGTTCAGCCCCAGCGCCGCGGCCAGAGCGGCGACGGTGCGCCGCTGCGGCCCCCGCGACCGGCCGCGCTCCATGTCCGACAGGGCCCGCACGCTCACCCCCGCGGCGTGCGCCAGTTCCTCCTGGCTCTGCCCGGCGTCCGTGCGCAGGCGGAGCAGGTGCTCGCCGAATCCGCCGGTGGCCGGTGTGTCCGTCCCCATACCCGCTCGTCCCCCGGTGCCGCGCGGACCGGCCGGTCCGCCGGTCCTTTCCTCCAGCAGAAGTATGCCGGACCGTACTTCTGCCGGTGGAACTGCCTGGTCCGGATCGGCCGGCCGCGGTTGGCTGGGGCGACCCCGGGGGGAGCCCGACCAGCCCCGCCGGTGGCCGGCCCGTCGCCGCTCCGCCCGCGCTCTCGTGTGCGGCTGTGCACCGGGCCCGGAGCATCTTCGTACACCCGGTCGCCGCCGTACCGTGACCGCGGTCGCCGGCGGCTGCTTCTACCAGGGGAATCACACATGAGAACCAGTGGTACCGCGTCCCGTCCGGGCGCCGACCGCCGTGCTCGCCTGCTGCGCCTGCTCGCCCTGCCCGCGCTCGCGCTCCTCGTCCTGGCCTCGGCACTGACGGCTCCCACAGGGGCGGTGGCGGCGAGCAGCAAGTACGGGAACGCGCGCTATCACCAGTGGTCGTTCGTGACCTCGCACAACGCCTACGCCGACGACGACACGCAGTGGCCCGTGCCGCCGAACCAGTCGCAGAGCATCAAGGAGCAGCTCGAGGGCGGCGTGCGGGGCCTGATGCTCGACACGTACGACTCCCGGGGCACCGGGCCCGTGCAGATGTGCCACGGCACCAGCCCCGATGTGCGCGTGTGCTACGACGATTTCAAGGCAGGGCTCCTGACCGTCGTGAACTTCCTGCAGAAGAACCCGCAGGAAGTGGTGACCCTGTTCCTGGAGAACTACGCCAGCAAGGAGACGGTGAGCAAGACGATCACCGACATGCTGGAAGCCAAGGACGCCAGCAAGATGCTCTTCAACCAGAACGACTGGGGCATCTTCAGCAGCAACTGGCCGAAGCTGAAAGAAATGGTCTCCGCCAACCAGCGTCTGGTCATCTTCCAGGACAGCTGGGGCGACACGGCCGCCGGCTCCGGCACGCTGATGAACACCTGGTCGCACACCGTGGAAAACCGGTACAGCTACGGCAAAGGGCAGCCGTCAGGCTGTGAGTCGCGGAACGGCAATGCGCTGAACACGAACCCGATGCCAGGCACGACCGGCCTCACCCCTCTGTTCACCATGAACCAGTTCAGCTCGGACAACCCCGACCCGAAGGCTTACGCCAAGATCGACAACGGCGCCCAGCTCAAGAGCCGCATCGAGAAGTCATGTCGGCCCGCCGCAGGCGGCCGCAACCCGAACTTCGTCGCGGTGGACCACTACCAGATCTCCGACAAGTCGGGCCTCACGCCCGTGTCGGTGGTCGACGAACTCAACCGCGACAACTACGTCTTCGAGCCTCACCCGGCGGTGTGGACCGTCAACGACGCAAAGCAGTACGTCAGCACCTACGGCACCAACCGCTGCATGGTGCGCGGCGACGAGTTCCCCGACGGCTCCGGCGGCCTCGTCACGCAGCGGGCCTGTGCGAACCCGGCGCCCAGCAGCCACCAGTGGACGGCCACCAAGCCGAACTACGACGGCAAGGGCCACTACTGGATCAAGGCGGGCAACGGCTCCTGCCTGACCGTTCCGTACAACAACGGGACTCCGCCCGGCGACGGCACGCAGCTCTTCTGGTGGCCCTGCGAGACCAAGTGGTTCTCCGGCAGCCAGCTGTGGAACGTCATGCCGACCAACACCGACAGCAACGGCCAGTCGCACGGCTACTACTTCATCAACCAGTGGACAGGCAAGTGCCTGACCCTGGACCCCGGCACGTCGACGGCCAAGGCCGGCAAGGTCACCCAGGCCGCCTGCCCCAAGCGCTGACCAGGGACCGGCGCACGACCGGACGGCCCGGTCCGGCACCGCGAAAACGCGGCGCCGGACCGGGCCGTTCCCCGCACCGCCGCACCGCCGCGGCAGACCCCGCGCGCCCTCCCCGGCCACGGCCCGGATCCGCTGCGCCCTCCTGGTGAGCTGGGCCGTCGCGGTCAGATCTAACTACTCGTCAGCAGAGTCAGCAAAAGGTCAGCACTCGTCCGACCAGACGTGGTCACAGCCTGCAACACATGAGACGCGACCGGCGGCGCCGAAGGTTCTCGCACCGCGTCCGGCGACCTTCCCTGCGAAACCAAAACCGGAGGGTAGGGCGCGAGCACCGCATCCGGCCCTCGTCCATGCAAACTGGCAGGTCAACGTACCCTTCCCCGGGGCTTCAGATGGGTCGGGGGCAGCTCGGGAGCCGGAAGCGGAGGGCCGTCGTAGCCCTTCACCTCACCGAATCGTGTCCCACTCGTCCAGTCTTCGCGGGCCTGCGCGATGTCATCGTGTGACCGTCCGATCCAGTTCCAGAACCATTGGATCGCTCGACGTTTCCGCAGGTCAGAGCGTTATGTGTCCCTCAAAGTCAGCAAAAGTCAGCATTGAAGGCTCGCCCGCCGACTGCCTGGTCGGAGCAGACCTCCTCCCGACCTCCTTACTCGCCCAGGCCGACGCTGAAGGCGACCGCCGCACTGGCATCCCCGAACCGGATGCCGCCTTCTCGCTGGCCTGGTCAGGCACTCAGGAACGAGCAACGAGGCCTTCTGAAGAGCGGGCAGGGTGGTGTAGTGGTGGCCGCGCAGGCCGGTGGCCCGGGCGGCTTCGACGTTGATGTCGCGGTCGTCGACGACCTGGACCTCTCCCGGCTCGAAGGCGAACCGGCGTGGTGCCCTACCGGATCTTCAGTGACGATCATTTCGGCCTGGAGACCGCTGCGTCGGCCGACGAAGGCCGGACGTCGTCGAGGGTGGGGCGCTGCCGAGGCGCGGCCTCCGAACAGCCGGCCAGCGGGCCGGATAAGGCGATGGCCGAACTGTCGAGTGCCGTCACCGGATGCCACCCCCGAGGGCCCGCCCCACGCGCAGCCGGGCCGCGGCGGCCGGACCCGGACAGCCGGCCAGGGCCAGGGCGTGTTCCAGCTCCTCCTGGAACAGCCCGAGGACCCGCCGTACCGCAGCCTCTCCACCGGCGGCGAGCCCCCACAGCACGGGCCGGCCGAGCAAGACGCCGTCGGCGCCGAGCGCTAGCGCCTTCAAAATGTCAGTGCCGCTGCGAATGCCGCTGTCCAGGAGGACCTGGCAGCGTTCGGCCACGGCCTCCACCACGTATGGCAGGGCGTCCGCGGCGGCCAGGGCGCCGTCGAGCTGGCGGCCGCCGTGGTTGGAGACGACGAGGCCGGCGACCGCGCCTTCCGCAGCGCGGTCGGCGTCCTGCGGGTCGAGAACACCCTTGAGAACGAGCGGCAGCGTGGTCTGCGCGTGCAGCCATTCCAGATCAGCCCAGGACAGCGACGGGTCGACCAGGTGAGCGGTCTGCGCTGCGATGGCGCTGACCCCGTCGCGCCCGCCGGCTGGTAGTCCGTCGGCCCCAAGGGCGAAGTGGGCCGCGGTGACGCCTGCCGGCAGGGTGAAGCCGGCTCGCAGGTCGGCCAGTCGGCGGCCCATGCGCGGTGTGTCCACGGTGAGCATCAGGGCCTGGACGCCGGCCGCCTCGACACGGGCGAGGAGGTCTCGGGTCAGGCCCCGGTCGCGCAGCCAGTACAGCTGGAACCAGGTGGTGGCGCCGGTGGCCGTGATGTCCTCGATCGGCGTGCTGCTGAAAGTGCAGGCCGTGAAAGGGATCCCGGCGGCCGACGCGGCGCGGGCCGCGCCGAGTTCGCCCATGGGATGCACCGCCTTCTGGTAAGCCATGGGAGCGACGGCCGCGGGTAGGGTGGTGGGCGCCCCCAACAGGGTCGCCGCGGTGCTGGTGGTGGAGACGTCAGTCAGGACGCGGGGCACCAGGTGTAGACGGTCAAGGGCAGTGCGGTTGGCGTCGAGGGTCAGCCCGGCACCCGCCGCGCCGTCGACGAACCGCTCCACGGAGGCGGGCAGGATGCCGGCCGCCAGTGCCTGCGCATCCGCAGGCGTGAGGATGCCATCGAGAGCGGGCAGGGTCACTGCGCGCGCTCCGGGATGGCCTCGACCGTCGTGGTGGCGTCCTCGTGGTCGGCCTTCTCGGCCTGGACCGCCTCGTACAGCGCGCGGACGTTGCCGCCGCCGAAGGTGTCGGCTCCCATCCGCTCGATGATTTCGAAGAAGAGCGTGCGCTTGGGGTGGACGGTCCGGGTAAAGATCTGGAAGAGCTGGCCGGCGTGGTCCTCGTCAGCGAGGATGCCGGCAGCCCGGAGCTCTTCCAGGGAATGGCGGTTCAGGTCGAGTCGCCCGGCCAGCGCGTCGTAGTAGGTGTCGGGGGTCGACAGGAAGGCGACGCCGCGCTTGTTGAGCCGGGCGACGGTCTCGACGATTTCTTCAGTGGCGAAGGCCAGGTGGTGGACCCCGCCGCTGCCGTGCCGCTGGAGGAAGTCGCCGATATGACCGGCCTCGTACTCGGGGCTGGGCGCGAGAACGGTGAAGGTGATGTCGCCGACGGGGCTGCGGACGGCCTTGGAGTCCATGGCTTCCCTGCCCTGAACCATCAGCTCCTCGTAGATGGCCCGGTAGCCGAAGACCCTCTCGTAGTAGTCGGTTGAGGCGGCGAGTTCGCCCATCTGCACGGTGACCGCGACATGGTCGAGCAAGGTCAACGCGGGAGCCTCGGCGGGCACCGGCAGCAACTCGGCGACCGGCTCGAATCCGGGCAGTGGCAGCGGGACACCGTGCGCCTCGGCTCCGGCCGGACGCTGGACGAAGGTGTGGCGTACGTCGTCGAAACCGGCGCCGAGCACGGCCGTAACCCAGCCGTCGGCCTCGGCGGGCTCGGCCAGCACGGTCGCCTCGCGGGAGACCGCGTCGGCAAACGCGGCTCGAACGTCAGGGGCGGTCAGGGCGATGTCGGCTATGCCGTCACCGTGCCGGGCGGTGTAGACGGCGGCCGGGTGGTCGGCATCGAGGCCCTGGGTGACGACGAGGATGACGTCACCCGTGCGGAGGGCTAGGGACCGGGAGGCGCGGTGCGGGCCGGTGCGCTCGGCGGTGGCGTAGATCTGGAAGCCGTAGCCGTGGGTGAACGCCTCGGCGGCGGCGATGGCGTCAGTGACGTACAGCTCGACATGGCTGACGTTCAGGGTGGTGATGGTCACGGTGGGTCCTAGGGGTGCTGGGTATCGGGGTGCAGAGGCCGTACGTTCGCCTCATGCAGGTGTTCGTTGTTGACGAGGAGGAGGTGGCGAGGGCGATGACGCTCTCGAACGTGGTGGTCATCTCGTGGTTGTGAGACCTTTAGGGGCTTGCCGAGTGGAGGGCGGCGGCCAGATTGTCGATCAGGTGCGTCTCGGCACGATGAACCGATTCCGACGTCCGCGCTGCGTAGAGCTCCTGCACGTGGACACCTCGAAGGCTCACCACCGCGTTGCCGACAGCGTGGGCCGCGCACAGGTCCATCACGGTCCGCCCCTCCCTGGCGGACTGCCAGGTGCGGAAGTCCGACTCGGGCATCGGCAGGCCCAATGTCGTGATCAAGACGAACGCAGCTGGCGGAACCAGGCGGAGATCTTCGTATGTGACGACGTGTCGGTACGCGGGTGAATGGAAGGACAGGAAGTCCGAGGAGGCGAGCACCTCGTGCAGCGGTGCCCATCGCGGCGTCCGCTCGGCCGTTCGGCGGGGGATGGGTGTATGGAAGAGGACGTCCATGCCCAGCGCCGTCGCAACCTGGCCTACTCGCTGCGCCACCGGACCGTAGCCGATGAGTCCCAGGCAGCGGCCGGCCAGCTCGCTGGGGGCATCGCCGCCGTGCCGCGCATGTGCGAGCAAGTGCTCGATGACGAACTCGACCGTGCCGATGTCGCCGTAACCGTGAATGGGCGCCACCGCGATGCCGTTCCGGCGCGCGTGGTCCAGATCGACCCGTTCGGTCGACGTGGCACGGAGACCTATGAAGCGCAGCGAAGGGAGCTGGCGCATGCGTGCGGCATCGACGATGTCCTTCCACCCCGCCAGCAAAGCATCCGTGTGTACGAACTCCGGTACCTGCGACTCCGTCGACGGCCAGTCCTCCAACCTCAACAGCGGCCTGTCGCTCATATGCCGCAGCACGTCGAGAAGCCCAGGCGACGGCCACACTCCGGGCAGAATGGAAATCTGTTGAAAGGTGGGAGATTTTACCGTTCTCTCAGTGGACAAAATTGGGCCCTTTGCTCCCGTGGAACTGAATCGAAAGTGCGTGCACGAGACGCGTTCAAGACCCGCTGACGGGAGGAACGATCGCGTCGATCAGGTGCGGACCGGGCTCGGCGAGCGCCCGGCGCAGCTGGTGGGCGAACGCCTCAGCGGTGCGCGCTCGCGTGGCGGGCACGCCCATGCCGTTGGCCAGGGAGACGAAATCCAGCCCCGGGATGTCGATGAGCGCTCTGCTGCGCTGCGCGTCGGTGCCGTCGAACGCCCCGACACGGCGCAGTTCCGCGTCGAGGATGGCGTACGAAGCGTTGTTGAAGATGACCGTGGTGACGTCAAGCCCCTCACGCGCCTGGGTCCACAAGGCCTGAAGCGTGTACATGGCACTGCCGTCCGCCTCCAGGCTGAGGACCGGACGGTTCGGACAGGCGGCGGCGGCGCCCGTGGCGACCGGCAGCCCCATGCCGATCGAACCACCGGTGATGTTGAGCCAATCGTGCACCGGGGCGCCGGCGGTGGCCTCCGGTAGCCACTGGTCGGACGTGATGGCCTCGTCGACGACGATGGCTCCCTCCGGCAAGAACGCACCGATGACGGCCGCAGCCTTGCGCGCCGTCAACTCACCGCTGGGCAAACCCGGCCGGCTCGCCCGAGCGGTGAGCGGCAAAGCATGAGGGGCGAGCAGATCAGCCAGGTATTCGAGGGCTTCGGGTGCCGCACCGAGGTCATGAACCTCGCATGCGCTGGGGATCAGGGTGCTGGGCTGGCCCGGATAGGCAAAGAACGCCACCGGGGCCCCGGCTCCGGCCAGCACGATGCACTGCGCGTCCTTCAGCCGTGCCGCCGCAAGGTCCCTGGGGTACGGAAGGCGGTCGACCGCTACGATTCCCGCCCCCCGCTCGTGCCGCGCCGGCGACTTCTCGGCCAACAGCCGTGCCCCGGTCGCCCGAGCGATACGACCCGCTGCGTCCAGCCCCGAGCGGCGCATGTTGCCGCCGCCGATGAGAAGCAGACAGTCGTCGCGGGTCCGCAGCATGGTGGCGATCCGCTCCACTGCATCCGTGTCGATCGACGGACGTCGGGCGGCGGGAACGGGCGCGGCGGTCCCCCCTGCGGACCAGCAGACGTCGGAGGGGAGGATCAGCGTGGCCACACCACCTTGCAGGTGACCCGAGGCGGTCCTGGCAGCGGCAATGGCCTCCGCCGTATCCCTGCCGACGTCGGCGACACTCTGCGTCCGCCGAACCCACTGCGAGACGGTTCCGGCCATGGCCTCGATATCGGTGTCGAGGGGTGCATCGAACGCCTTGTGATACGTGGCGTGGTCTCCGACCATGTTCACCACTGGAGTGCCCGCGCGACGGGCGTTGTGCAGATTGGCCAAGCCGTTGCCGAGCCCAGGCCCCAGGTGGAGCAGGGTCGAGCCCGGTTTGCCGGCCATACGCCCGTACCCGTCGGCAGCCCCCGTCGCCACCCCTTCGAACAGGCACAGGATGCTCCGCATCCCGGTTGTCGTGACCATTCCGGCGACGAGATGCATCTCAGAGGTGCCGGGGTTGGTGAAACAGACGTCGATATCAGCACTGTTGAGGGTCTGCAGCACTGCTTGAGCACCGTTCATGACGCTCATGCGCGCGCACCCGAGGGAACCGACGAAAAGCGAACGGCGATACAGCATCCGAGGCGATTACTGGTCTCGTGCACCAGGGTGGCGCCTGCGGCTTCCAGCAGGCTCTGCATCCCTCGGACACTGAACGACTGGGATCGGAACCCTCCGTCACCACGAAACAGAGTACCGCCGTGAGTGCCGGGGCCCTCTTCGTGGATCGCTATTCCGCAGGCCGTGTAATAGGCGCGTCGTACTTCCGTGGTCCACGCATCGTCATTGAAGAAGGAAATGACACCCAGCCTCCCCACCCCACCCAGCTCGGCGAGAAACTTCGCCGGCTCGTCAAGGTTTCCGATCAGGTTGAAAGGAAGGAGGAGCAACGGACGCTCCCCTCGCACCTCAGGCACCCAGTCCTCACTGACGCGGATACTTCCGAGGACTGCTCGCGCCCATTCCCCCAAGCCCTCGTACGCGATCCGACCGCTCAAGGAGCCGATGGCGACGCTGTTCACGTCGACACCCACATAAGACATGTTGGCGACCTTCGCCACTTCCAGCGCACGCCCGTCGTAACACCCCAATTCGACCAGGCTGTCACACCGGTGACGTGAGGCGACATCCAGGACGGTGAGGCCCTCCATCTGCAGGAACGACAGGATCTCGTCCGGGAAGTTGGCGACACTCATGATGCGGCGCGCACCCCCCTCGCGGTAGAAGTGCTCAGATCCGCCGTCGGCCGGAACACCTTCGACCGTCCCGGCACCCGTCTTCAAGAACACGGGGGATTCCAAAGTTTCACTCTCCTCATAGCATTCGACGCTCACCCACGGCCGACCGCACATCCGTGGCGAGCAGACAGCAGACGCCGGGTCAATCCCCTGCGGTCGGTGTCGGAATTCCAAACCTGTTTCTGATTCTCGCGAAATGTTCGGCAGCCAACACACCGGCAAGGTTTTCGACGGTCTGAGCCTCGAACAGCGTGCGGACGGTCACTTCGAAGCCGAGTTCCTGGCTCAACTGCGAAGTGATACGGGCCGCCATCAAGGAGTGCCCACCGAGGAGAAAGAAATTGTCGTGCACACCGACCCGGGCGACGTCGAGCACATCGCCCCAGATCCCGGCGATGGTGCGCTCGACCGGGCTTCGCGGGGCGACGTACTCCACCTCGTCCTGGTCGGGGCCCTCGCCAGGATCCGGGCGGGCGCTTCGGCCCGCCGCTCCGGCCGGCGGCCCGACCCACCCGCGCTGCCCGACCACGACCGCGTGAAGCTCGCCGAGCCGCGCTGCCGGGTCGGCCACCACCGCGGAGAGCAGAGTGCGGAAGTACCCGGCCATCCGCTCGACCGTCTCGCGATCGAACAGATCGTTGCTGTAGGTCAGCGATCCCTCGAGGCCGCCCTGCGACTCCGACAGGACCATGGTCACATCGAACTTCTCCACCTTCGTCTCGGACGGCAGGGGATCGATCCGCACGCCCGGCAGCTGCCAGGCCGTCTCCGTCGCGTTCTGGAGTGCGAACACGGCCTGCACCAGCGGCGTACGACTCAGGTCGCGCGTCGGGGCGAGATCCTCCACCAGACGCTCGAACGGCATGTCCTGATGCTCGTAGGCGCTCAACGTCGCGCCCTTCACACGTCGGAGGAACTCGTCGAACCGCGGGTCGTCGAACGTTTGGGACCGCAGAACCAACGTGTTGACGAAGAAGCCGATCAGCTCCTCGACCTCGACACGGTTGCGCCCGGCGATGGGAACGCCCACCGTTACGTCGTCCTGGCCGCTCCACTTGCCCAGCACCATCTTGAACAGTGCGAGGAGGAGCATGAAAAGGGTGGCGCCTTCCCGTTGGGCCAGCGCGTGCAAGGCTGCTGTCGTTTCCCCCGGAACCGTGAAGTCGACGGCGCTTCCTCGACCGGAACGGACGGGTGGGCGTGGACGGTCGGTCGGCAACTCCAGCGGGACCAGTCCGGCCAGCGCGCTGCGCCAGTAGGCCAGCTGTCGCTCGAGGTCCTCTCCCTGCAGCTGGTCCCGCTGCCACATCGCGTAGTCGGCGTACTGGATCGGCAACTCGGCGAGCTGCGCCTCTCGCCCCGCCATGCACGCCGCGTACAGCTCCGGCAGCTCCTTGGCCAGAATTCCGGTGGACCACCCATCAGCGACGATGTGGTGCATCGTCACCGCCATCAGATGGGCGTCCGAGGCCAGCCGAACCACCACGAGCCGCAGCAGTCTGCCGCTGGTCAGGTCGAACGGTCGCGCGGCTTCCTCGGCCAGCACTTCCAGCCCGGCGGCCTCTGCTGCCTCTGCACCCCGGTCGGTCAGGTCCACGATGCGGGCCCGCACCGCCCACGGATCCTCGACGACCTGCACGGGATCCTGGTCCGCACCCACCACGAACCGGGTCCGCAGCACCTCGTGCCGCCGCACCAGACCGCTGAAGGCGGACTCGAGCGCCGCGACGTCCAGTCTTCCGCTCGCCCGGAACGCGAACGGCATCGAGTACTCCACGCCACCTGGCGCCAACTGTTCGAGGAACCACAGCCGCTGCTGGGCGAACGACAGCCGGACGGGCTGCGTCGGATGAGGCCGACGGTCTATGCCCGATACGCGAAACCGTCGCATGCGGGCGAGCAGTCGCGATTCCACATCTTGATCTTCCGAACGTACATTCACTAATGGTTCCCCCGAGCTTGGCAATCTCCGCCATGAGACGCACATTGCGAGCGACAGACTTCTGATACGTGGGAATGGGTTCAATCAGACGAAAGAACGAGGGACCTCGACGTCACACGGCGATGCCGTCCGCCGGCCCCAGGCGCGCGGCCAACGCGGCCACGGCCGCCTCGCCGCTCTCGAACGGGAATCCGTGGCCTCCGGAGAATTCCAGGACTTCGAAGGCACCCTCCGTCCATTTCTCCCAGTTGCGGATGCCGTCGCGGTCGGTCCGCGGGTCGTCCGGGGACCAGAGAACGGTGAGTGGGCAGTTCACCTTCCGGAACGCCGGTGTGTACGTGCGCAGCATCGCCAGGTCCGACGCCACGGCACTCGCGAAAACCTCGGCCAGTGCCGGCCGGGCCACCAGCTGCGCCGCAGGTCCGGACAGCCTGCCGAGCACTTCGGCGATGTAGCTCGGATCCATGGTCTCGGCGACCCGGACGGCCGCGTGATCGAGTCCGTCGATACCTGAAATGAACACCCGCGATGGCTGTCGAGCGGCCGTCTCGCTCAGGCACAGAGCCGTCTCGTAGGCCAGCCAGCCTCCCATGCTGTGGCCGAAGAGGGCGTACGGGACAGGCCGCCGACCACGCGCCGCTTCATCCTGTGCCAGGCGTCCGATCGCGT
Source organism: Streptomyces sp. NPDC006544 (assembly GCF_040611715.1). Taxonomy (NCBI): domain Bacteria; kingdom Bacillati; phylum Actinomycetota; class Actinomycetes; order Kitasatosporales; family Streptomycetaceae; genus Streptomyces; species Streptomyces sp. NPDC006544. Next base: position 87,815 of record NZ_JBEXOV010000021.1, read on the forward strand.
CGGCGATCTGTCGGACGACCGAAGCGAAGTCGGTGGGCAGAGGCTCGTCGAAGCGGGCCTCACGGCCGGGAAGCCGGATGGGAACGATCTCGAGCCAACCGGGCGCGACACGCGGCCACTGCTGGAAGCCGGACGTTCCGCCGCCTGCTTGCGGCAGGCAGAACAGGCGTACCCGCCCGCCGTCGTCCCCGGGCGGGGGGATGCGGAACCATGCACTGTCGACGGGACGAACGCCGTCGCGCCCGTCCGTCCCGACGTCGTTTCCGGTCACCTCGTCGGGGCCTTCGGCTGGGTGTGGTCACCGAGAATCTCCGCCAGACTCCGTCGGTCGGTCTTCCCGTTCCCGTTCAGGGGCAGTGCGTCGAGGTGCACGATCCTGCGGGGCACCATGTGGAGCGGGATCTGCCGGCGCAGCCAGTGGTGGAACCGGTTCTCCGGGACGCACGTCCCGGAATAGGCGGCGAGCAGCTGGGTCTCGCCGTCGACGGACCTGGCCACCACTGCGGCCTCGACGACATCCACGTGCTGTCGCAGCGCGGCCTCGACCTCGCCGATCTCCACGCGATGACCCATGATCTTCACCTGGTTGTCGAGCCGGCCCCGATGCACCAGGGAACCCCCGTGGACGGCGACCCTGTCCCCGGTCCGGTACCAGTGCAGGGCGGTGAGGCCTCCGCCTGTGTAAGGAGCCGCCGGTGCCGAACCTTCCTCGAACAGCAGGAAGCGGTTCATGTCTTCGGCCGGGTCGAGATATCCGTCGAACCGCTGGGGGCCTCGGACGCACAGCTCGCCTTCACCATCGGGCAGTCCGTCCTCGTTCAGCAGGACGATCTCCAGGTGCGGGTAGGCGCGGCCGATGGGCACCGTGTGGTTCGACGTCTCGGGCCACATGCTGCGGTCGGTGGGCAGCTCGTAGTCCGTGCACGTGATGGTGGCTTCGGTCGGACCGTAGAGGTTGTGGATCCTCGAGTGCGGCGCCACCTGGCGCCAGAGGTCGGCATGCTGGATGGTGACCGGCTCGGCTCCGAAGAGGCTGTGCCGCAGTCCGACGGCCCGCCCCAGCGGCATGTTCCCCATCAGCCGCGCCATGGTGATCACCGACGGTACGGAGAACCAGTGGGTGAGCCTCTGGTCCACGATGAAGTCGACTGGGGTGTAGAGGTCCTGCGCCGACGGGACCACGAGGCAGGCCCCGGACCCCCAGGCCACGAACATGTCAAAGACCGACGCGTCGAAGGTCAGCCCGAAGACCTGGGACATTCGGCAGCCCGGCCCCGCCTCGTAGCGGAGGATGTTGTAGGACACCGATGCGGAGATGCTGCGCTGCGTGATCGGCACGCCCTTGGGGCGGCCGGTCGACCCGGACGTGAACAGGATGTAGGCGATACGGCTGGTGTCCGTCGGCACGGGCGGCAGCGCACCCTGCTCGAGGTCGCCCGCCGGCAGCGGGAGGCTCGGCATCTGAAGCACGGTCGGCTCGAAGCCGGAAGAAACATCGGGAACCGCCGCGCCGTGTTCCGCATCGACGAGGATCGCATCGATTCCGGCGCGCTCGGCGATGTCGGTGTTCCGCTTGCGCGGGTAGTCGGGATTGAGCGGCACGACTGCTGCTCCGAGCCGCTGCCCGGCCAAATAGCCGGCGTAGGCGCTCACCGTGCGTGTGGCCAGCAGCCCCACCCGGTCGGGTACTGCCCCGTGCGCCTCCACGAGACGGCAGGCAAGGGCGAGCGCCGTCCGGTGCAGTTCGCCGTAGCTGAGGACGTGGCCCTGCACTTCGAGCGCCGGTTCCTGTGCGTGCCGCTCGGCCGAATCGGCGAACCACTGATAGAGCGTCCGGTCCTGCGCGACTTCTCTCAGGCCAGTCACGGGTTCTTCGCTCCTTCCTGGGCAAGCAGCTGGACCTGGCTGAGGACCGTGTTGGAACGGTAGAGGTCGGCGATCAGCAGTTCCCTCGAGGCCAGGCTGGACAGTTCACCGTGCAGGATGATCAGCAACAGCGAATTCCCACCCGTCTCGAAGAAGTTGACGTCCAGCGGGACCTCTTCAAGACCGAGCACGTCCAGCCAGGCCTGCCGTACCTGCGGGAGGAGCTCATCGGTCATCGGTGCCTCCATATCACGTGCGGAACTGGCGGCAGCGTCTTCCTGAAGTTCGACATGTCCATCCATCGGCGTGGTTCTCCTCATTTGCAGTTCTCGACGATCTTTTCGAGCAGCACACGGGATGATTCGGTCAGGTACATGTGACCACCCGGCATTTCCAGCATTTCGAACGGCTTGCTGGTCACCGCCCCCCACAGCTCGGCGAGCTCACGGGGGGCCAATACGTCGTGGGTGCCTCGCACCGAAGTGATGGGCGTCGACAGCGGCGCATCGGAAAACGGCTCGTAGTCTTCATGGATAGCGGTGTCGGCCCGGAGTAGCGGCAGCAGCAGATCACGCAACTGAGGGTGCTCGAATGCCGCGTGCCGATATCCCGACATCTCCTCCACACGAATGAGGAAATCCTCGTCGGCCAAGTCCGAGATCCGAGGCGGGCGGATCCGTGGTCCAGGTGATCCGCTGACGAACAAGCGGATCAGATCGAACTGCGGCCGCGACTCCAGCCTACGGGCGAGTTCAAATGCCAGGACGGCACCGAACCGACTGTGCCCGAAGATCGCAATGGGCCGGCGATCAGCGGTGAGCCGCTCCGCCTGGCTCGCCAGGTCCGCTACGGCGTCCTCCAGCACGAAATGCGGCGGCTCCGCATAGCGCTCTTCTCTGCCGGGAAGCTGGAGCGGCACCACCTCGACCCCCGGCACCCCGAGGGTCCCCCATGGCCGGAAGAAACCTGCGCCACCTCCCGAGAAGGGCAAACACAGCAGCGAGAACGACATGTACGGCACCTTTACCGTGAGAATTGAAGTCGACTGGAAAGACCGAGAGGTTCAGCTCGGCCGGAAAATTGGGAAGGGATTCCCTCAGGAACGGAGCTCCCGGAGCACGCCTTGGAGCTCTTCTGCCAGTGCCCCGGCGAGGGCCTTCACATAAGGCGGACGGAGGAGCGTGTGATGGCTCCCTGCGCACATTCTGGCATCCACGCGACCGGAGAAGGGGACCCAGCTTTCCACCAGCGGAACGTCTCCGCTCGATTCTGCCTGATACAGCAGCACATTACTCGTGACCGGCCGCGGACGGTACCCGGCAAGGGCTCGGGAATGGGCCACCATCGTCCGCAGACAGTTCACCAGTTCCGATTTTTCCATGGAGAGCAGAGCCTCGGGCAAACTGAGCTGGTGCACCATGTCGGCGAACCACGATGGAGACGATTCGATTTCCGCGGCCGGGGCACTGGAGACGCGGGCATGGAGCTCCTCCAGAGCATCCCTGTCACGTTCGAACATTTCCAGAGTGTCCTCTGTTGGCAAGCAGGAATCGAATGCCACCTGAAACCCCACCCGTTCGCCCGATTCCTCAATTAGCCGGGCGATCTCGATCGAGAGCACCCCGCCGAAGGACCAACCGGCCAGGAGGTAGGGCCCGGTCGGCTGGACCTCCCGAATGGCATGCCAGTATTTGTCTGCCATCGTCGCCAAATCCTCGTCGGGTTCGGTGCCGAACCCGACGGCGCCGGCCTCGATCCCCACGGCACGCACCCATGGCGCGAGTGATTCCGCGAGGGCGAGGTACCCGGTCACGTTGCCTCCGATCTCGTGGAGGCAGAAGAGCACGGGGCGGGTGGTGTCGGCCCGGTTGAGCTCGACCATCGAGACGCGACTGTCCACGCCACCGCGGACTGACCCGAGCATCTTGAAGCGTTCACCGCCGGGCCCCACCGGCCGTTCGGCCGGGTTCCCTCCCGGCTGCGCGGCAGGAGGAACGACCTCAGCTGCTCGAACCACTTCTCTCAGTGTCGACAGAAGCCGGGAGGCCAGGAACTCCACGGTGCTCGGGTCGTGGACGTTGCTCGAGTAGGAGATTTCGAGGACCAGCCGGTCTCCGCTGACCCCCATCAGGATCTGGAGGAGATGGCTGCGATGACCGAGCGGGCTGGTCATCCTCCCGATGTCCTCACCCGTTCGAGCACGCGTCCCCAGTCCGTGAACCTCCGATTCGAACGTCCCCAGGTAGTTGAAGCTGGCCTCGGCCGTATGGCGGGCGAGTTTCCGCCGGATGCCCGGTTCCCCCAGGTATCGGAGGATTCCGTAGCCGATCCCGCGCTGCGGAATCTTTGCCAGCTGACGCTTTACGTGGGCCAAGGAATCGACCGGACCGGCTCCCTCCGCCAGTTTGATCTCCACCGGGAAGAGACTTGTGAACCACCCAACCGTCCTGGTGAGGTCGACGTCCGCGAAGATGTCCTCTCGCCCGTGCCCTTCAAGGTCCACAACCGTCGAACTGCTTCCCGTCCAATCACGCAGGGCGAACGCAAGAGAGGTGAGCAGCACATCGTTGATCTGGGTACCGAATACGGCCGGCACGGTCTTGATAAGCAAATCCGTCTCTGCCGCTGTCAACGAGGCGGTGACCAGTGATTCCGACGCCTCACTGTTGGAGCCGTCGTGGTCCCGTGGAAGAGGATTCACCGTACGCAGCTCCGCCCAATGGGACTCTTCCTCCCGCATTTCAGCGGAGTGAGCGAACTCCGCCAGCCGCCGGCTCCACTCCCTGAAGGAAGTGGTCTTCTGTGGAAAATCGACAGTCCGGCCGTCCGACAGCGCCTGGTAGGCCGTGCCGAGGTCTTCCAGAAGGATGCGCCAGGACACACCGTCCACCACCAGGTGGTGTGCGGTTAGCAGCAGGCGTTGTCCGCCTTCGCGACCGAGATCTATCAGAGCGACTCGGAACAGTGAACCCTCGGAAAGGCCCAGACTCCGCTGCAGACCCTCGCCTATCTCCTTCAAGGCCGGCAGACGCGCCTCGGAGGGAAGTATCGAGAGGTCATGACACTGAAGAATGTTCGAGGGCACGCCTTCGCCGAAGCATTGAACCCAACCGTCCGCCTCCTGGCGGAAGGTTGACGCGAGTGCGTCGTGATGTCCGACGAGAGCCCCCAGCGCATCTTCCAGAATCGCTGGATCCAGGTCCGCGGTTTCAAGGAGCATGGACTGATTGAAATAATGGGGCTCCACCGCATCACGCTCGAAGAACCATTGCTGAATCGGCGTCAGCGAGGATTCCCCCGTGACTCTTCCCTGCTCAGCCCGAACCGCCACAGAGCGCTTGGCCGCCCGGGCTATTCCGCCGAGTGTCTGATGTTGGAATATCGTGCGAGGTGTGAGATGGACACCGTGCTTCTTCACCTTGGCGATCATTTGGATGCCGAGGATCGAGTCGCCTCCCAGGGTAAAGAAGTTGTCGTGCACCCCCACGCGGTCGACGCCCAGGACTCGGCACCATTCGCGGGCAATGATGACTTCGGTCGCGGTCTGTGGGGCGACGAACTCCACCGCAAGTTCCGGACGATTGCCGTCCGGCGCGGGCAGAGCCGCGCGGTCTACCTTCCCACTTGACGTCAGCGGCAGCCCGTCGAGGAATACGAAAGCACTGGGAACCATGTAATCCGGGAGTGTGCGACCGCACCAGTCCCTCAGGTCGTCCGTGCGCAGCTTCTTCCCGGTGACCGGAACACAATATGCTGTGATCCGCCTGTCGCCAGGAGTGTCTTCGCGGACGGCAGTGACGCTCGAAGCAACGTCCGGGTGCACCATTAGGGTCGACTCGACCTCACCCAGTTCGACGCGGAACCCACGGACCTTGACCTGCTGATCGATCCTCCCCAGGTATTCAAGAGACCCTTCGGGCAGCCAGCGCACCAGATCGCCCGTCCGGTACACCCGCGCATCCGGATCGCTGGAAAACGGATGGGTGACAAATCGCTCGTCCGTCAACTCCGGTCGATTGAGGTATCCGCGTGCTACCTGCACCCCGCCTATCCACAGCTCCCCCGGCACACCGACCGGCGCCAGGCCCCCGAAGTGGTCCATCACGAAGACTTCGGTGTTTGCGACAGGACGGCCGATGGTGACACGGCTGGCTCCGCCGAGGTCTGAGGTCGTTGCGTAGATCGTTGTCTCTGTGGGCCCGTATCCGTTGATCACACGCGTGGCGACTGCAGCCAACCGCTGGGCCAGGTCCTCCGGCAGCGCCTCTCCCCCGACGAGGATCCGCAGGTCCGGGACGGGTGCCTCGAGGACGTCGACCAGGAGCCGCCAGGCCGAGGGGGTGGCCTGCACGACGTTGACACGGCGCTCAATGATCACTCTGGCGAGATCCGCCGGCGAGCAAACCTCGGACCTGCTCGCGATGACGACGCGCGAACCGGTGATCAGCGGCAGCAAGAGCTCCACATACGAGATGTCGAAGGTGACGGTGGTCGCCGAGAGGAAGCAGTCCTCATCGTCGGCCGAGATGATCTGCCGCATCGTCTCGAGCAGGTTGACCAGAGACCGCATGGTCACAGCCACGCCCTTGGGCGTTCCGGTGGAACCTGAGGTGTAGAGAACGTAGGCAAGGTTGTCGGGCCCGGCAGTGCGACTCGGGTTGTCCACGGGCCGGGTCTCGATGTGTTCCCGGTCCCCGTCCAGGAGCACGAGTGCCAGGGCACGTGCAGGCAGCCGGCCGGCGAGGTGCTGCTGGGTGAGCACCACCGGAGCGGCCGTGTCGCGGAGGACCAGATCCAAGCGCTCCCCGGGGTGATCCGGATCGAGCGGGACATAGGCACCGCCTGCCTTCAGCACGGCCAGGAGTGCGACCACCATGTCCAGGCCTCGCTCGGTGCAGACGCCCACGGGAACCTCAGGTCCCACGCCGAGTTCGCGGAGGTGGTGCGCCACTCGGTTGGCACGGGAGTTCAGCTCGCGATAGGTCAGGGTGGCTTCACCACAGACCACTGCCACTGCTTCCGGACCGAGTTCGACCTGCTCCTCGAACAGCTCATGGACACAGCGATCTCGCCGGTAGTTCGCCGCGGTGTCGTTCCATTCGACGAGGAGTTGGTGCTCCTCGGCGGGGGTGAGCATGCGGAGTCGGCTCAGCGGGGTGGTGGGGGTGGTGGCCGCATGGGAGAGGAGGGTTTGGAAGTGACCGGCCATGCGCTCGATGGTGGCCGGCTCGAACAGATCCGTACTGAAGCTGAAAGTGGCCCGCAGGCAGTTCTCCGACTCCGTCACGAACAGCGTGAGGTCGAATTTTTCGGTTGTGGTGTGGAGTGGTAGGGGGGTGATGTCCGTGTTGGTGAGGTGCCAGGTGGTGTGGGTGGTGTTCTGCAGGGCGAGCATGACTTGGAAGAGGGGGGTGCGGCTGAGGTCGCGTTCGGGGGCGAGTTCGTCTACGAGGCGTTCGAAGGGGAGGTCTTGGTGTTCGTAGGCGTTGAGTGTGGTGGTTTTGACCTGGTGGAGGAAGTCTTGGAATGTGGGGTCGTTGGAGGTGGTGGAGCGGAGTACGAGTGTGTTGACGAAGAATCCTATGAGGTCTTCGATTTCGGTGCGGTTGCGGCCGGCGATGGGTATTCCGATGGCGATGTCGTGCTGGGCGGTGTATTTGCTGAGCATGACTTGGAATACGGCGGTGAGTGTCATGAAGAGGGTGGCGCCTTCTCGTTGGGCGAGTTGGCGTAGGGCTGAGGTGGTTTCCGTTGAGATGGTGAAGTCGATGGTGTTGCCGTGGCCGGTGCGGTGGGTGGGGCGGGGGTGGTCGGTGGGGAGTTCGAGGGGTTCGAGTCCGGCGAGGGTGGT
>NZ_JBEXOV010000022.1:0-93688 GCF_040611715.1 Streptomyces sp. NPDC006544
CCGGAGAACATGCAGCCGACCACCCCGTGGGTGGCGCCGGAGCTCCCGAAGGCGAAGCCGGTGCCCGGGCCGAAGGCGCCCGCCCCGAAGCCGGCCGCGCCGAAGCCGGCCGTGCCGAAGCCGTCCGCTCCGGCTCGCTGACCCGCGGCGCGCGGCGGGGCCGGGGGCGCGTGGCGCCGTCGGCCCCGCCGGCGACGGGGGCGCGTCCTACAGGTTGCCGCGCTTCTCCTGCTCGCGCTCGATCGCCTCGAACAGGGCCTTGAAGTTGCCCTTGCCGAAGCCCATCGAGCCGTGGCGCTCGATCATCTCGAAGAAGACGGTCGGACGGTCCTGGACCGGCTTGGTGAAGATCTGGAGCAGGTAGCCGTCCTCGTCGCGGTCGACGAGGATCTTCAGCTCGCGCAGGGTCTCGACGGGCACCCGGGTCTCGCCGGCCCACTCGCCGAGCGTGTCGTAGTACGAGTCGGGGGTGTCGAGGAACTGCACGCCCGCGGCGCGCATCGCGCGCACGGAGGCGACGATGTCGTTGGTGGCGAGCGCGATGTGCTGGACGCCGGCGCCGCCGTAGAACTCCAGGTACTCGTCGATCTGCGACTTCTTCTTCGCGATCGCCGGCTCGTTGATCGGGAACTTCACCTTCAGGGTGCCGTCCGCGACGACCTTCGACATCAGTGCCGAGTACTCGGTGGCGATGTCGTCCCCCACGAACTCCTTCATGTTCGTGAAGCCCATGACCTTGTTGTAGAAGGCCACCCACTCGTTCATCCGGCCGAGCTCGACGTTGCCGACGCAGTGGTCGATCGCCTGGAAGGTGCGCTTGGCCGGGGGCTCGACCATCGGCGGGACGGCGACGTAACCCGGCAGGTACGGACCGGTGTAGTCGCCGCGCTCGACCAGGGTGTGGCGGGTCTGGCCGTAGGTGGCGATGGCGGCCAGGACCACCGTGCCGTGCTCGTCCTTGACCTCGTACGGCTCGTCCAGGCCGCGCGCGCCGTGCTCGACGGCGTACGCGTACGCCGCCCGCGCATCCGGGACCTCGATCGCGAGGTCGACCACGCCGTCGCCGTGGTCGGCGACGTGCTCGGCGAGGAAGCGGCCGCGGTCGGTGGACGCCTTGATGACCGAGGTGAGGACGAAGCGCGCGCCACCGTTGGTCAGGACGTAGCTGGCCGTCTCGCGCGTGCCGTTCTCCGGTCCGGAGTAGGCGACGAGCTTCATGCCGAAGGCCGTGGAGTAGTAGTGCGCGGCCTGCTTGGCGTTGCCTACGGCGAAGACGACCGCGTCCATGCCCTTCACGGGGAAGGGGTCGGCCTCACGGGCGGTGAGCGGAGTGGTCTCGAGCGGCTGGGTCTCAGTCATGACCGCAGAGTCCCGCCGTTCCACAAGCTGCGCAATAGTTTCTCTTTCCGCTGTACACAATGCACACTGACAGCCGAGGACGGCTGGAATATCTGCGCACTATGACTACCGACCGACCACCCCAGAGGTGATCATGGGAATCGACACACTCGACGGCCGGCTCATCGTGCTGCTCGCCCGCGAGCCCCGTATCGGCGTCCTGGAGGTGTCACGGCGGCTCGGCGTGGCCCGCGGCACCGCGCAGGCACGGCTGGACCGCCTCCAGTCGAACGGGGTCATCCGCGGGTTCGGTCCGCAGGTGGATCCGGCGGCCCTGGGATACCCGGTGACCGCCTTCGCCACGCTGGAGATCAAACAGGGCCAGGGGGCCGACGTACGGGCGCACTTGGACGGGGTGCCGGAGGTGCTGGAGCTGCACACCACGACCGGCCACGGGGACATGCTGTGCCGGCTGGTGGCCCGGTCCAACGCGGACCTCCAGCGGGTGATCGACCGGGTGGTCGGGTTCGACGGGATCGTCCGGGCCTCGACGGCGATCGTGATGGAGAATCCCGTACCCCTGCGGATCATCCCCCTGGTCGAGCAGGCGGCCGAGGACTGACGCGGCCGGCCCTTGTCCCGGCCCGCCCCTGAGGCGGCCCGGCCCTGGGGCGGCCCGCGCCTGACCCGGCCGGCGCCGGTCCCCGGTCAGCAGGACGGGACGGACTCGCCCTTCTGCAGCGCCCGGAGCGCGTCCACCGCGTCCGTCAGCGAGGTGACGGGGATCAGCCGGAGCCCTTCGGGGAGTTCGGACTGCGCGTCCGAGCACTCCGCCGCCGGTACGAGGAACACGCTCGCCCCGTCGCGCTGCGCGGCCTGGGTCTTCAGGGCCACCCCGCCGACCGCGCCGACCTCGCCGTCCGCGCTGATGGTGCCCGTGCCCGCGATGGTGCGGCCGCCGGTGAGATCGCCGCCGCTGCCGTTCCCGTCGAGCTTGTCGACGATGCCGAGGGAGAACAGCAGCCCGGCGCTCGGGCCGCCGACGTCCGCGAGGTTCAGTTCGACCTTCACCTCTTTGGGGTCCTTGTGGAGGAAGCCGAGCGCGGCCTCGGAGGCCGTCGACTGCGACTTGGTCATCTCCTCCAGGTTGTGCTCCTCGATCGCCTCGTCGCTTCCGCCCGACGGGTAGACGGCCTCGCGGGGCATGACCGAGCGGGTGGGGTCGAACCAGTCGTCGACCAGCTCGGGCAGGGTGACGGAGGTGGAGGGGCCGGTGGCCTGGATGGTGGTCATCCGCAGCTGGCCGGTGGTCTGCCGGGTCGGCGCCCCGGTGACGGCGATGACCTGCTTTCCGTCGCGGGAGCCGAGCACGTCGGCCGTGAGGCCCGGCTGCGCGATCACGAAGGGCAGCGGGGCGGCGGCCGCGACGGCGAACAGCGCGAGCACCGGCACGGCGCAGACGGCGAGGGCGGCGGGACGCGGCAGACGTGTGAGGCGAGAGAGCACCCGGTCAATCTAGCGCGGCCGTCCGGCAACGGGTCGAGCCGCGCCCCCGGCGGAGGGGACGCGGCCCGGTGTTCCGGTGCCCGGCGACCCCCGGGGGGAGCCGTCCGCTCAGCGCAGGGCGTCAGCCACCTCACGGGCGGCGTCCACCACGCGGGGGCCGACCCGCTCGGGCACGGCATCGGCGAGCATGACGACGCCCACGCTGCCCTCCAGGCCCGTGATGCCCACGAGCGGCGCGGCAGCCCCGCTGGCGCCCGCTTCGAGCTCTCCGTGGGTGAGCGTGTACCCGGGCTCGATGAGCGAACCCTGACGGGCGGCCAGGATGGCCCGGCCGGCCGCCCCGCGGTCGAGGGGGTGGCGGAAGCCGGCCCGGTAGGCCACGTGGTAGTCGGTCCAGGTCGGCTCGACGACGGCGACGGCGAGCGCCTCGGTGCCGTCCACGAGGGTCAGGTGCGCGGTGGCGCCTATGTCCTCGGCCAGCGAGCGCAACGCGGGCAGGGCCGCCTCGCGCACCAGCGGGTGCACCTGGCGGCCGAGGCGCAGCACACCGAGCCCGACGCGGGCGCGGCCGCCGAGGTCGCGGCGGACCAGGGCGTGCTGTTCGAGGGTGGCCAGGAGGCGGTAGACCACGGTGCGGTTCACACCGAGGCGGTTGGAGAGCTCGGTGACGGTCAGACCGTGGTCGGTGTCGGCGAGCAGTTTGAGGACTCGGAGTCCTCGGTCGAGAGTCTGGGAGGTTTCCGCGGTCACGACGCCTCTCCCTCTTTCGGTGAGCGGCGGTGACTCTCTGGGGATAGCGCCGCCGGTCCCTCGGCGACGCACGGAGAGGCCGCCGGTAGCGGCCATGGCACCGGCTGCGCTCCCGCGGCGGCGCTGCCACGGGGCGTTCGATGCGGGGACAGTAGCGAGCAGGTTCGCTGAGCGGAAGGGCTCGTCCAGAATCCGGGCGCGCACTGCCGGTTTATTCCGGTTGAAATCCCCTTTCGCCGTCGATTCGTGACCTGCCCGGCTCGTGGCCGGCCCACGGCCGCGACCGGCCCGGCCAGGGCCGCGGCGGCCCCGGGAACACCGGACCCCAACAGCGGTGCACGCCCGCGGACGTGACTCCCCGTAGCGGGCGGACCCACGCCGACGGGTCCACGCGGACGGGGTTCGTTCGGACGGGGTCCACGCCGACGGGGTTCGTTCGGACGGGGTCCACGCGGACGGGGTTCGTGCGAACCTCCGCACGAACCCCGTCCGACGTCCTGGAGGAAGGCCTCACCGCATCCGGGTCGCCCACTCCTGCACTTTCTTGATCCGCTCCCGCAGCTGCCCCGCCGTCGCCTCCGCGCTCGGCGGCCCGCCGCACACGCGGCGCAGCTCGGTGTGGAGCACGCCGTGAGGCTTGCCGCTCTGGTGGACGTACGCGCCGACCATCGTGTTCAGCGACTTGCGCAGTTCCAGCAGTTCCTTGTGCGAGACCACCGGCCGCCGGTCGGCGGGCAGCTCCAGCAGGTCCGCCTCCGCGTCCGGCTTGCGCCGGCTGTGGGCGATCTGCCGCGACTGCCGCTTCTGGAGCAGCATCTGCACCTGGTCCGGTTCGAGCAGCCCGGGGATGCCGAGGTAGTCCTGCTCCTCCTCGCTGCCCGGGTGCGCCTGCATGCCGAATTCGGCGCCGTCGTACAGGACGCGGTCGAAGACGGCGTCGGACTCCAGCGCCTCGAAGGACATCTGCTCGTCCTCGCCGGTGTCCTCGTCCTCCAGCTTGTTCGCCTCGTCCATTTCCTTTTCGGAGTCGGCGTACGGGTCTTCCTCGCCCTGCTTCTTCGGCTTGTCGAGGACGTGGTCGCGCTCGACTTCCATCTCGTTCGCGAAGCCCAGGAGATAAGGGATGGTCGGCAGGAACACCGACGCCGTCTCGCCCCGCCTGCGCGAGCGCACGAAACGCCCGACGGCCTGTGCGAAGAACAGCGGGGTCGAGATGGTGGTGGCGTACACGCCGACCGCGAGCCTCGGCACGTCGACGCCCTCGGACACCATGCGGACGGCGACCATCCAGCGGTCGTTGCTCGCGGCGAAGTCGTCGATCCGCTTCGAGGCGCCCGTGTCGTCGGACAGGACGACGGTGGCCTTCGTGCCCGTGATCTCGCGGATCAGCTTGGCGTAGGCGCGCGCCGAGTCCTGGTCGGCGGCGATGACGAGCCCGCCCGCGTCCGGGATGCCCTTGCGGACCTCGGTCAGCCGCTGGTCGGCGGCGCGCAGTACGTTCGGCATCCAGTCGCCGCGCGCGTCGAGCGCCGTGCGCCAGGCCTGCGAGATGGCGTCCTTGGTCATCGGCTCACCGAGGCGCGCGGCGATCTCGTCGCCCGCCTTGGTGCGCCAGCGCATGTTGCCGCTGTAGGAGAGGAAGATGACCGGCCGGACGACGCCGTCGCCGAGCGCGTTGCCGTAGCCGTAGGTGTAGTCGGCGGAGGACCGCCGGATCCCGTCGTTCCCCTCCTCGTACGTGACGAAGGGGATCGGATTCGTATCGGACCGGAACGGCGTACCGGTCAGGGCGAGCCGGCGGGTCGCCGGGTCGAAGGCCTCCAGGCACGCCTCGCCCCAGGACTTCGAGTCACCGGCGTGGTGGATCTCGTCGAGGATGACCAGGGTCTTGCGCTGCTCGCAGCGGTTGCGGTGCAGCATCGGCCGCACGCCCACACCCGCGTACGTGACCGCGACCCCGTGGTAGTCCTTGCTCAGCGGCCCGGCGGAGTACTCCGGGTCGAGCCGGATGCCTATCCGGGCGGCGGCTTCCGCCCACTGCTTCTTCAGGTGCTCGGTCGGGGCGACGACGGTCACCTGCTGCACCACGTGGTGGTGCAGCAGCCAGGACGCGAGGGTCAGCGCGAAGGTCGTCTTTCCGGCGCCGGGGGTCGCGACCGCGAGGAAGTCGCGCGGCTGGGTCTCCAGGTAGCGGTCCAGTGCACCCTGCTGCCAGGCTCGCAGGGCGCTGGCGGTACCCCAGGGCGCCCGGCCGGGAAAGGCGGGTGAGAGGTGGTGGGAGGCGGTAGTAGTCACGGTCTCCGGTTCGGGCTCTCGGCGGCGTATCCACTCACGGACAGCGGTACGTGCAGCGGTACGGGCAGTCGTACGTAGGACAACCGGGCCACCTTACCGGCCCGGACCCGCCCCTCGCGGAGGGACAGGCCCGTGACCTCGGCGCGTGCGGCGAGCGTCACATCGGGCGCGCGAGTGCGCGCAGGCGCTCCGCGATCCGCCCGATGCCGTCCTCTCCTCCGGACGCCACGTCGACGACCAGGCCGTACGCCGCGTCCTGGTCGGCGTCGCCGAGATCGACCCCGTTGAGGGCGAGGAAGGTGGCGGCGGCGAGCCAGGCGGTGCGCTTGTTCCCGTCGACGAGGGGGTGGTTGGCCGCGATGCCGTGCAACAGGGCGGCCGCCTGCTCGTAGGTGTCCGCGTACGCCGACGTCCCGAACATCCGCGCCCGCGGCCGGTGCACCGCGGACTCCAGCAGCCCGGGGGCGCGCAGCTCGACGGGCTGGTCCTGCGCGAGACAGGCACGGCGCGCGAGGTCGAGCACCTCGGGAAGGGTCAGGTGACGCGCCCCGGCGCCGGGCGCCGGCGCCGGTAGATCCCGTACCGGGTCCCGGCCCGGGTCCTGGCCGATGTCCCGAGTCATGTCCGGACCGGCTTCCCGAGCGGCTTCGGTACCGGCTTCGTGACCGCCTTCCCGGCTCATGTCCCCATCCCCTCCGTACCCGGCGGCCCGTCCCACTCCCCGACTCATCGGCTGATCCATCGCACGCTCCGTCGGCTGGCTCATTCGCCGAGCCTGCGCAGCAGCGCGGCGTGGCGACCGGCCAGGCGCCCGGCCTCGACGCCGGCGCGCGCCCGCTCGCCACGCACCCAGGCCCGTACGGCCTCCAGCACCGCCTCCTCGACAGCCTGCCCGGTGGCATCGGCCAGGTCGGCCAACTCCACCCATTCGCCCTCGGGCACCTCGATGATCAGCTGCTTGTCACTCATCTGCCGAGGGTAGCCACGCCGTGGATGGGCAACGCCCAACCATCGGGCAGAGGACGGCCCGGGGCTCGGGCCACGACAGTGGGCCGCCCCCTGGACCTGGACACGGTCCCGACCGGCGAGCCGACTCCGCTCGGGGGCGCCGACTGCAACCGGCCACCGACTCCACTCGGGCCACGGGCGACGACGGGGAACCGACCCTGCTCAGGCCACGGGCGACGACCGGGAACCGACCCCACTCGTCAACCGGCCACAACCGGGAGCTGGATCCGCCCGGGGCACCGGCTGCGACCGGGAGCCGACACAGGCTCGGGTTGGAGCGGGGCCTGCCCGGCGCGGCCACGGACCGGGCAGGCTCCACTCTGGCTCCACGCTGGCGGCAGCCCCCGTAGCCAGGGCTCGGCTGCGGCCGGCGGCCGACCCGGCGTTGGCCGCCGGAGCTCCCGCCGGCTCGGCTCGGGTCAGGGCTCGGGGAGCCCCGTCGGCTCGGCTCGGGTCAGACCTCGGCCGGCCCCGCCGGCTTGCGGGGGCCCCGCCACGCGCCCGGGACGAGGTCCACGCGGGTGCACACCCACGCGCCCACCAGCGCGACGCAGGCCATCGGCAGGAAGACCACCACGAAGGCAGCCGGGTGCGAGGCCCCGCCCCCCTCGGTCACGGAGTGCGCCGCGCCCACCGCTCCCCCGCCCAGCGCGGCGAACGCCGCGCCCCCCGCCGCCGGCAGCACGACATTGGCCAGCGCGTCCGAGATCTGCAGCGCGGCGGAATTCGCCCCCGCCTCCTCCGGCGCCGACAGCTTCATCAGCAGCACGCTCGTCGAGCCGATCACCAGCCCCATCCCCAGGCACCCCAGCGCCCACACCAACGCCAGCGTCCACACCGGCACCCACTCCACGAGCACCGCCGGCGCCCCGGCGACGGCCGCCGCGACGAGGACCATGCCCAGCACCATCAGCCGCTCCCGGTACGGCGCCACCCGCCCCTTCGACTGCACCCAGGAGCCCAGCGCCCACGTCACCCCGCCCAGCGCGAGCGAGAACCCGGCCAGCGTCGGGCTCAGCCCCCGCTGCGTGACCAGCATCAGCGGTACGAAGCTCTCCGCCGCGATGAACGAGCCCGCGGCCACCCCCCGCAGCAGCACCACCGAAGGCAGCCCGCGCCGCGCCCGGTAGGTCCCGCGCGGCAGCAGTCCCAGCACGGCGGGCACCAGCAGGGCCGCGCCCGCCAGGCCCGGCAGCAGCGACAGCCACCGCAGGTCCTGGGCGGCGTACTGGAGCAGCCCCGCGCCGGCCGAGATCCCGAGCGCGAGCCGGATCCGCCGCCGGTCGAACGCGACGGGCGGACCCTCGGGGTCCACCGGCCCGGACGCGGTCCGGCGTATCGCGGGCAACGCCACGATGAGGGGGACGACCACCAGGGCCGGTATCCCGAGGAAGACCCAGCGCCACCCGAGGTGCTCGGTCACCGTGCCCGAGGCCAGCGGTCCGACGATCGACGGCACCACCCAGCTCGCGGCGAAGGCCGCCATGATCGCGGGCCGCAGCCGCTCCTCGTAGGCCCGGCTGACGACGACGTAGAGCGCGACGATGACGAGCCCGCCGCCGAACCCCTGCACGGCCCGCCCGATCACGAACAGCCACATCGCCCCCGCCGTCCCGGAGAGCACCAGCCCGGCGGCGAAGGCCGCGATCCCGACGGTCAGCGGCCGCAGCGGCCCCTGCCGGTCGGCCCACTGCCCGGAGAGCACCATCCCGAACAGGCTCGTCGTGAAGTAGGAGGAGAAGGCGAACGCGTACAGCCCGATCCCGTCCAGCTCCCGGGCGGCCACCGGCATGGCGGTCCCGACGGCGGTGGCCTCGAAGGCGATCAGAAAGATGACGGAGATGATCCCGATGCTGAGCGTCCGGTAGGCCGGCCCGAGAATCCCGCCCTGCGAAGGGGGCGGGACGTCTATGTGGCCGGTGGTGGCGGCTTGCTCCGGAAGGACGCTCATCGCCCCAGAGTAAGGTCCGTCCCCCACTCTCGACCCTGTCCTTCCGCCCGATCCTCCGCTCGTCCCCGAGCCCTAGGCCAAAGGTCACCCCCCCCTGAGCCGGGCGGGCCGGTGGGCGGGTGGGCGGTGGCGAGTGGCCAGCGGTCGGGCGGGCGGTGGCGCGCGGGGATGGGCGGTAGCCCGTGGCACCGGCGGGCCTCCAGCGGCCGGGGGCCCGACCCCGTCTGTGAACGCGGCATGGCAGTCACATTGCGTCCCCCGCGTACCCCTTCCCCACCCCCGCACCCCGCTCGTACGGTCATACCCATCACCACCACCCAGCCGTGTGCCCGAGTGGTTGAGGGACTCGCCTGCAAAGCGAGTTACGCCGGTTCGATTCCGGTCACGGCTTCCACTGCCTTGAACAGGCAAAACGAGAGGGCGGCACCCCAAGAGGGTGCCGCCCTCTCGGTCATTCGTCTCAGTTTCCGTCTCAGTTGGGCCGTGGGGCGGAGTCATTTCCCTGCAATGACTCGCTCGCAGCATTGATCAGGTCGCTGTGCGCCCGTCCGAGTGCAGGCCTCTGTTGCTCCTCGCGCGCCTGCCACCCCACCCTGGTTTCGTCCGTAGCAGTCACGATGCCGTCGGCCCACTCCTTAATCCCTTCGTTGTACTCCTCGATCAACTGCCAGAGCACACGTGCCGCCTGATGCACCCGAGCGGGGCCGACGAGCCGCAGGGGGAAATAGGCCCTCCGAATCTCGTTCATGCTCGTGGCATAGGCGGCCCAGACATCGGGGGATGCCTCAATCTCCAGATCAAACATGCGCGTGACGTTGGATGCCGCAATGGTGAACCTGTCGTATGCCTCGAGCATGAGGACCGCCGCGCGTTTCCTCTCGTCCCTCAGCCAATGGTCGTGTTGAGCACGCTCTTGGGCCCGCGCCTGTTCGATCGTCGCGCGTGCTGTGGTCTCCGCCCCCATACGCGCTCCACGAACCGCAGCCAGTCCGCCCATGGCTGCGCCGCCAAGCCCCCCGACCAGGCCGACGCCCGCCGTAACTATCGCTACAAGTCCTTCGTCCATAGGGGCAGGATGTCGCGGCGAGAGACCGGACAGCACGAGGTTCGGCCGGATGGGCTGCACCTCTCACCTCGCGGAAGTGCAGCCCGGAACCGCCCTAACCAGCCGGCACAGACTTCCCAACGGCTGCTGCGTCACTGCCGTCCGGCCGGTCGGTGGCGGGCTTCCAGTCAGCCCATCGGCCTGCCGCGCCAACACGTTTCGCACCGCATCGACCATGTGCTGGTACCGCGCAGCCATGGCCGTGGTCGACCATTCCCTCAGGCCCATGACGGCCCCGTCGGGCACACCGAGGATGAGCAGCACCGTGCCAGCGGTGTGGCGCGCGTCGTGCAGACGCCCGTCACTGAACCTTGGCTTCAACCAGCAAGGCCTTCCACTCGGCCCGGTCCCGCCGGTGGGGTGCCTCCCCGGGGATCGTCGCCTCATGGATCGGTCCTGGCGGCCTTCTGCTTGAGGACCAGCGTCTGCGGAAGCCCCCCGTTGTCCTTGCACCCCAACTCCTCGCCCATCGCGAGAGCCGCGGAGTGCGCGAGGGCCAGGTTGGCTCCACGCAGTGCGGGTTCGTCCCCTTCCGAGCCGGCCGTGACGTAGACCTTCGCGGTGACCGGCACCGCCTTGTCGGGGCCGGCCAGCCGAGGACTCGCGCAGTCGAAGAAGAGAAAGGCCTGCCAAGAATGGGCGAGGGCGTTGCGGCCCAGGTCGTATTCCCAGTACGAGCCCTTCCCGCTCTCGCTCTGCTCCCCTGTCCGCATGAGTTCACTCTGGAGCTCGAACGACACCGACACGCGCCGCTTGTTGGCCGTGTCGGACGGCACCGCTTCACAGACCCGGCCACCCCGTGAGGAAGCGATCGCGGCGTAGCCACCGGCGAGATGTTCGGCCACCGCCGCCACGTCCTCGCTCCCTTTGCCCCGTGGATCGAATTCCTGTGCTCCTGTGAGCAGCTCGAGCGCCCGCACGGCGCCCGCATTGAGGAGCTCCCCGCCACAGACCTCGCCAGCCGTCAGCCGAACCGGTCGGGCCTCCCGCTCCGTACCGCCGCATCCGGCAACGAAAACAGCGGCGAGCACCGCCCCCACCGCGACAGCGCTCTGACGAACGGTCCCGGACCCCGTTCCTACGCGCCGACCACTCATCCGAGCCCCACCTACTTCCTCACCTGGGACTCATTGCCAGTGTGCCTCTCCAGACCCCAACCCCAGTTGTAACCGGTCATGGCCGACTGCCTCAGGGCCTCGTCCAGCGGGTCGTTCTCGCCGATCGGGTGCCGCTCCAGGAACCTGTCCACGGGCCCCGTGGCATGGAGCTCACCTTGCCGGTAGACGCTCGCCTTGTCCTCGTGGGCCTTGCCGTCCATCTTGTCCTTCTTGCGCTCGGACTCGTCTGCCGACCAGTCGCTGATGAGCCCGCTGGCAGCCTGCTCCAGCACCCCGCTGCCGGTGTCCACGGCGAGCGGCACGATCACCGCGGCCGCACCGACAGCCATCGCGGTGGCCGGCAGGAAGGCGACACCCGCCACGATGCCCGCCGTTGTGCCGAATTCGATCCAACCCGAGCGTTTCTCCATGGCCCGGTCATAGTCCTTGAGCCACTTCTCCGACTCGGCATCGATCTGCTTGGCTCGGGACTCGTCCAAAATGCCCTGGAACTCTCCGCCGGTCCGAGCCGCCTCCCTGAGACCACTCTCGTTGAGCCTTCCGTCCCCGCCCACCTGGGACTCCAGTACGGAAGCCTGAAAGATGGATTCCGCCCTCGACATCGTGATGTACGCATCAGGGTGCTGGCCCAGGCTGCTGAGGAACTTGCGGGCGTCCTCCTGCTCGAACTTCGCGTGTCCTTGAGCGAGCGCCTCGAAGACGTTCTTGTCGCGGTCGGCGTTCAGACCGGCGTTCAAGTCGTCGATGTATCCCGCCCCCATACGTCCGAGGCTGTCGGCCATCGACTCCTGGTTCTTCAGCAGCGCGGCGTCCCCTCCGTACTTGGAGACGACCTTTTCCATGATTCTCGACGAGACCTCGTCGCGCTCGAGCCGTGGTGTCGTGTCGTCCCAGGCGTGGCCGAGCGTCGCCGCCTCAAGAGCGTGGCCCAAGGCGTCCGGCATGTACTGCTGGACCTTCTTCAGGTCGTCCGGGTTCGTACTTTCCGTGTCGATCGTGCAGTCGTACTTCTCTTGTCCGAAGAAGTCGAGGTAGCTCGTGATCGGCTTCTTGTTCGAGCCCTTGCCCAGGTCCGCCGTGCCGGGCTTCTCCGTGCCGTCCTGGTCGTACGCGTGCGGGTCGCGTTCCGGGTCGAAGAACTGCTGCGCCGCCTCCGGGCTGTGTCCCAGGGCTTCGAGGAAGCTCACCACCGGGTCGTAGCCGGCGCCGTTGACGCCCGACGGGTTGAGCATGTTCCTGCCGTAGCCGTTGAGTTGGCGGGCCTGGTTGAAGAAGTCCGGGTCCTTGGCGTGGATCTGGGTGGCGTGCTCCGCGATCGGGACGAGGAACTTCGGGTCGTAGCTCCCGTACCGCATGATGCTGCCGAGCAACTGGTAGCCGTACGGAGGGTTCTGGTCCTGGCGTGCCAGCGGGATCCGCTCGGTGCCGAGCTTGCGCAGATCCAGGGCGAAGCCGTCCGACAGGTGAGGCTCGGTCGTGGAGTTCGTGGCCGTGGCGAGGTTGAGACCCAGGTTCTTCTGGAGCTCCTGTACGTCCTTGAGCCGCTGCGGATCCTGCTTCGCGTAGTCGAAGGTGTCCGTGGACATCGTCCCGAAGAACTCCAGCGCCCCCTTCGGGCCGAGTGCCCCGTAGAACTTCGTTGAGAACTCCGGCGCCTTGGCGTTGTCCGCCAGCAGCTCGTTGAGCTCGACGAGCTCCGCATGGGTCAGCCGGCGGCCCTTCTGCGCGAGCTCTACGGCGCGGCTCGCCTGTTCGGCGTCGAGGCTGCCGTACCTGGCCGGCGTGAAGTCGTTGTCGTCCGTGACGTTGGCGGCCAGCGCCCGGGACAGGGACTGGTCGATGTCGTCGCACCTGTCGACGGCCGCGTCCACCTTCGCCTGCCACAGCGGAAGGTTCACCCGAACGGACTCCATGTAGTCCGGGTCGTGGCGCGCGGCGCTGCGGTCCGCCTCGCTGGCGAAGGGCACCGCCTCGACCTTGCCCGTGGCGCTCACCCGGAAGCCGGCGGCCGGAGCCTCGACATCGCCGATCTTCCGCAGCTGCTCGCGGGAGGACTTGAAGGCCTCGTACCCCTCGGTCAGCGCCTTGTGGATGCCCTTGGCCTCCTGGGCCGCGTCGCCGAACTCCTTGGCCGTCTTGTCGACGAAGGAGCGGCCGACACCGGCCGTGACGCCGCTCCACTGAGCCTTGTCCGACTTGGCCTTCATGCCGCCCCGCGCCGACTCCGCCAGCTCGTCCAGCTTCTTGACCACCGCGGCCCAGTCGGTGATCGCGGTCTGGAGCTGCCCCAGGGGCGCGTTCATCACGTTCTCGTACGTCAGCACCTGCCGCCGCCCTACTTCAGCAGCAGGTCGACGGCGCGGCGCACGGACGCTTTGGCGGCGACCACTTCAGCCCGTACTGCGGAACATTCCTCGGCTAACCACATGGCGTGCGCCACTCCTTCTGCCTCTGCGTACATGCACGGACGCAACGGATGCAACGGATGCACTGCACTATGGGGCCTGCGGCACGTCAGCTGCGCAGGCGCCGGACGACGACTGCGGTGACGGCGGCGCCGATGATCACGCGGGCGCTCGGTCCGAGGGCGGATCGGCGAAGGCGGCGGGACAGGCACCCTCGGCGATCCGCGTGCGCAGGGGCCTCCGAGATCACCTAGACGCCGCAGCCGGTCTGCTGCTTGGCGACTTCCAGGTACTTCGTCATGAGTGACGTGAACAGGGGACGCCGGTCGGCGGGCTCCATGTGCTCCGTGGAGCCGCTGATCCCCAGCTCGAGCTCGAAGGAGTCCGCGGAGCCCTTGCAGGTGAGGGCGACGCGGGCGCCCGTGTTCCACACGATCCCCTTGTCCCCCAGCGCCAGCGGATCCGGTGCGGGCTGGCTCTGGTCCGGATGCCAGAGGAAACTTTGCCCGAGGGGCTGGCGCGTAGCCGTCACGAGGACACGGCCCTTGCCGTCGACGTCGACGGTGCACGTGGCACTGCGGTGATCCGCGGTCAGCCGGACATCGGTCGGCGAGGTCTCCTTGACTGTCTCACCACTACCCATCAGCGGTTCCAGGTCGGACCGCGCGAAGACGCCGAAGCAGCTCCGCTCGGGCAGCTGCGGGGTCGCTTCCTTCTGGCCGTCGGCACAACCCGTCATCAGCGCCCCCAGCGCGAACGTCGTGGCGCATACGAAGGGAATGCCGGTGTTGCGCATCAGGAGCCGCCGTTCGAAGTGACGACCTGGCCACGGCCCACCGCATGAGCATTCGCCGTCTCGGTGGAGGCAACTCCGGCGAGAGCATCGATGCTCCGCTGGTTCATGCCTGAGTCCTTCAATGCCCTGCGCACAGACTGCGCCGCGGATTCTCCGGCCTCCGTCTGCGCATTCGTGTAGTCGATCACCGCCTTGTGGTCGACTTCCCCGATCTTCTCCGCGTGGTCCTTCTTCGCCCGCTCGACCACGCCCTCGGTAATGTCCTCCTGCAGCCACTCCACCACGTCTCCGGCGAGAGGCATCAACTCCAGGTACTTTCCCCCTGCGGCATTGATGCCGCGGTTGATCCACTTGGCGTTGTCCTCGACGCCCTTGACGTATTCCTCCTGCTTGTGGCCGTTCTCCGTGAAGACCCCTTCGGCTCTGGCCTCGGACAGGATGCCCGCGATCTGGCCACCGGGGTGCACAGCACTCTTGATCCCCGCATCGACGTCCTCGTACTCGCTCCGGTGCGCGATCACGTCGTTGATGAGCGCCGTCGTGCACGCCCTCTGGGAGTTGGTGATGGCGCCGTACGCGTCCGGGTCCTGGCCCACAACACCGATGAAAGCCGCCATGTCGGCCTTGTGGAACGCGGCCATGTGGCCGTTGGCCTTGAGCATTCGGCTGCTGTTGTCCGCCGACGCCTGGATGTCCGGCATGTACTCCGCAGCCATCTGCCCGAAGTGGCCGGACAGCCCCTTCAACGGGCCGTCCGGATCGCCTGGTTTGGCCACTACCAGCTCCGGCTTGTCGCCGATCTTCTCGACGACCCGTTCCATGACCGCCGCCATCTCCTTGCTGTGCGCGACCGGCGGTGCATCCTCGTCGCCGGGGCCCCTGTGGGAGACCGCCGCCATCAGGGCGTCACCCACCGCCTTCTGCGCGGGGTGCAGGTCGCCCGTCTTCGTGACGTCGAAGCTGTCCATGTAGGGCTTCTTGTCGAGCATGTAGTCGACCGTGCCCTGCGCCTGTCCGTGCTGTCCCTTGACCGGCTTGTCGTCCTTGGTGACGATGCCGTCGTGGTTGCTGTCCTCGCGGACCGGCTCGTTGAAGAAGGCCGTCGCGGCGTCCGGGTTGTTGCCCAGCGCCTCCATGAGCCCAGTCAGCGGGTAGAAGCCCCGGCCGCCGTCCTTGCCCTGGTTGAGCACCGAGTCCAGGCCGTACGGGGTGTGGTACTCCCAGGCTTTCGGGTGCTTGCGGTCCATGGCGATCATGTCGCGACCGACCGAGGTCAGGAACTCCGTGTCGTACGTGCCCCCGCGCATCAGCGCACCGAGCGCCTGGTAGCCGTAGATGGTCGTCACACCGCCGGTGACCTGCATCTCCTTGTGGCCGGCCTTCATCAGCTGGGTCGTCCAGGCGGCGTCGAGGTGGTTCGGGACGTCCTTGTGCGTGGCCAGGCCCAGCATCGCGCCCATGTCGCTCTGGATGTTCGCGACCATCAGCGCGCGGTCCTTGCCGGCCTGGCCGAGGCCGGTCGCGTCCAGGGACATCGTGGAGTACATCTCCAACGTGCCCTCGGGGCCCACCGTGCGATAGAAGCCCGTCGCGAACTCCGGGTCCTCGCGGTTGTCGTCGAGCAGGTCCTCCAGCTCGCGCAGCGCCTCCGGGTTGCGGGCCGTGCCGCCTTCGCCGGTGACCTTCTTCATCAGCGCGGCAGCCCGGTCGACCTGTTCGGCGTCCAGGGTGGTGTACTTCGGCGCGGTGAAGTTGTTGTCGTCCGTGACGTTGGCCTGGAGCGCGCGGACGAGGGAGTCGTCGGCGTCCTGCGCGTTCTCGACGGCCCGGTCGACCCGTTCCTGCCAGAGGCCCTGGTTCTTGCGGACGGAGGCCTGGTAGTCCGGATCGTGCTGCGCCGCGTACCGGTCCTGCGGATCGGCGAGCGGGATGGCGGAAACCCGCCCTCTCTCGTCGATCCGGAATCCGGCGGCCGGGGCGTCCGCGACCAGCTTCTTGATCTCGTCCTGGGCCGCCTTGATGGTGGTGTGGCCGTCGCTGAGCAGCAGGTGGATGCCCTTGGCCGCCTGGGCCGCGTCGTCGAACCCTTGGCCGTCTTGTCGACGAAGGAGCGGCCGACACCGGCCGTGACGCCGCTCCACTGGGCCTTGTCGGACTTGGCCTTCATGCCGCCCCGCGCCGACTCCGCCAGCTCGTCCAGCTTCTTGACCACCGCGGCCCAGTCGGTGATCGCGGTCTGGAGCTGCCCCAGGGGCGCGTTCATCACGCTCTCGTACGTCAGCACGTGTCCGTCGCCTTACTTGAGAAGCTGGTCGATCTTGGAGGACGTGAAATCGGCGTGCAGCTGCTGCTCGTCCTTGTTGTGGGAGGAGAGGGAGTAGTTCAGGCCGTTGGAGATGTTCGCGCAGGCGGCGACGAGGGTCTTGAGCTGGCTCTCCCAGCGGGTGTTGACCTTCAGCAGGGCGGCGCCGCTCGCGAAGTTCTCGCGCGTGAGCGCGGCGGCCGCCTCGGCGGTGGCGGTGGCGGCGTGCTTGCCGTCGGTCGAGAGCCGGGTGTGGAGCTTGTAGGCCTCGGAGCCGATCTCACCGATGTGGTCCTGGTTGAGCTCGAGATCGCCGTTGCCGCCACCACCGGGACCGGGCTCCGTCGGGACGTGGTTGAGCCGCATGGACACATTGGCTGCGGCGGTGGTCCGGGCCGCGGACCATTCCTCGTCGAACGACATGGGTGCCCTACTCCTTCTGCCTCAGGTGCACTGCGCTACGGGGCCCTGCGTGGTCGGTGGTGGTGCCGGCCGGGTCAGCTGTTCCTGCGCCGGACGACGACCGCGGTGACGGCGCCCCCGATGATCACGCAGGCCCCGAGCCCGAGCGCGAGCCAGGGCAGCATGCTGCCGCCGTCCTTCTTCGCCTCGGCCTGGGGGGCGGGCGCGGGGGTGGAGGCTCCGGCCGACGGGGGCGTCTTGCCGTCTGCGGAGGGGGCGGGCGAGTTCTTCGCCCCTGAGCCGCCACCGGCTGCGGCGAGGTCGGGGAGGGGGTAGACGTCGGCCGGGCCGGGGTCGCCGGGGGTGACCACGGCGATGCGGGGACGAACCGCGCCGTAGCCGACGAAGTCACTGCGCTCGGCGCCGCCTACGGGTTTGCCCGCCGTGTTCATCATGACCCGGAGCACCTGATTGTTGGTCCACTCGGGATGGATCGACCAGATCAATGCCGCTGAGGCCGAGGCGAGAGCAGTTGCATCACTGGTGCCGTGGCTCGTGCACAGTCCGGTCTTGCCACCACAGGCTGAGACGATATCCATCCCGGGCGCGGACAGATCTACCTGGGCGCCGTGCTGCGACTCTGTCGTCGCCTTGCCGTCCTTATCAACAGCGCCGACGCCGACCACACCAGGCGTCCCGGCGGGGTAGAGGACATCGTTCGCTGCGTCTCCACGATTACCCACGCCCGCAAAGATCAGTTTCCCTTTCGAAAGGGCGTACTTGACTGCGTCAAGGCGGTCTGGATCGTCTGCACCCGAAGCCAAGGAGATATTGATGATCTTCGCTTCCGAGTCCGCTGCGTACCTAATCGCCGCAGTCCAGGCCGCGTTCTTGACGTCAACGCCCTCCGGAACACGGATCGGAAGGATCTTGGCCCCCGGTGCAAGCCCGAACGCCCCGTCACCACTGGGATGCTTACCAGTCGCGGCGATTAGCGCGGCCATGCTAGTGCCGTGGTGATTCGAGTCCGTTCGCTCATCTCCGCTGTAAGTGGTGGCGAAGTCCTTTCCTGGAACTACCTGCCCTTCCAGCTCAGGAATGGGTGCCACACCACCGTCGATGACAGCCACGGTGACGCCCATACCTGTGCTGGTCTTCCAAATGTCCTCGGCCTTCATAGACGTGAGATGCCACTGCTGCGACCGAATGGTCTCCGCATGTGCCGGGGTCGCGGCGACCCCGGCCAGCAGGAAACCCGCCAAAGCCGCGGTCGCCCTACGCATACGCATCCCGTGCAACGTCCGCTCCACTCAGTCGATCACCGGCGGAACGACACTAAGGTCGCCCTGCCACGTCTCTTCGTCTTCGGCCAGGTAGTCGGGGCGTTCGCCGCTCTGGTCCGCACCTCGCCGGCCCGGGGCATTGCCACCCGCCCCTCCGTGAGCCATGGGGCGACCAGCCGCGCTGGTACCCGATCCATCACGAACCAGCCCCGCCCCACCTTGAGTGAACGGCTGACCACCCGCGACCGAGCGACCGCCCGGAGCCGGCTGACGCCCGCCAACGACACCGCCCGGTTCCATCGCGAGGCGACGACCGGCCATGGAACCGCCGACACCGCCGTGCGCGCCACCGCCTCCAGCGCCCATACCACCGCCCATACCGCGGCCGGTCGCCTGGGCACCTTCAGCCCCGATGACCGTGCCCCGGGGAATGCTCGCATTCGGTCCAGCCGACGTCACGGGCCGGCCGCCCAAGATCCCGCTGTCGCGCGGGGGCAGCCCTGCGAGGGGCCCCGGACCTCCGGCCTTCCCCCCGATCCCGCCGGGACCGCTGGTACCAGGGACCGTGGGTACGAAATTGCCGGGGCCGAGACCGCCACCCGGCTTCGACAGGCCGCCGACGGGCGGAATCGTCGTAGGCGGAACGAAACTGCCAGGGCCGATGCCCGGAGTGCCGCCACTCGGTCCCACCGGATTTACGCTTCCGGGCAGACCCGTGGTCGGGGGCAGAGTCCTGTCCGGCAGGGTGGCGACGTTATCGAGGCCTACGCCGACTTCGCGGTCCGGGAGGAGCGAAACGGGGCCCGGCGTCGAGCCGGTCGGCGGGTGCGCCGTACCGACCGGCGACGGATGGGGTCCAGACGCGGAGCCGGATTCGTACGAAGAGCCACTGGGAGCCGGCGCCACGGATGCGTGCGAACCGCCCGATCCGGCACTTCCCGCGCTGCCGCCAGGCCGTGCGAGGTCCCCACCGCCAGCGATGGGCGGTGGAACGAACGGCTCAGGTAGCTTCGGGAAAGTCGGAATCTCCGCCATTTCCATGCCGGTAGCCGAAGCCTCGTACCCCTGCGCAAGCTTCGCCATCTGCTGGACAGCCAGCTCGTGGTCACCAACCAGCTTCGAGTTCGCCTGCTGCCCGATCTCCCGTGAGTCCGGGTCGTTGTGGAATTTGCGGGCCGCTTCCAGGTTGGCGGCCGCCCCGGTGTCGTACGAAGGCATGTTGGCCTTGACTTCGACCACCACCTGGCTGGCGTGGGTCATCTGCTTGCCGCCCGCGGCGCTGAACTCGCTCAGGCGCAGCGTGGCGTTGCCCGTCTGGTTGACCCACTCCTGGAAGGCGGTGGCCGACTCGCCCTCCCAGCCCGTCACCCGGTGGTCCTTGAGGCTTTCGCCGATCTCCTTGATTGCTGCTGCGGCATCCGTCAGTTGTGTACCACGCGTTTTGAGGGTGTCAGCATTGGCCGAGGCGAGCATGGCCAGCAGCTCCTGGTGCGTGTGCGCCTCAAAGTTGGTCGCCATCAGAGGCCCTCCACCTGCGTATCGGCCGGACCGGATCCCTGCGAAGCCGAACTGTGCGGGGGCGGCGGAGCCATCGGGTCCCGTTCGGGAACGTAGTGCACCTCGGCCTGCTTACTGATCGCCAGCATGCGCCGTTGGGTCTCCTCGTCCACGCCCCCGAACCCCTTGCCCGCCGTCTGGATCGCGATCCCCAGCGCCTCGATCTGGTCGGCGAGCCCCTTCGAGAGGGCCAGGAGCTGCGTGTGGGTGTTCGTGTACGCGGTGAACAGGCGCTTGGCCTCGGCGAAGCCCTCGCCCACCGACGCCGTCGGGAGCGTGCCGTCCGCCAGCTCCTTGTCGCTCGCCGGGGATTCGTTGAGCTTCGCGAGCAGCCCGTCGACGCGCTTCTTGTACGCGGTCATCGACTCGTACTCGACGGCCATCGCACCCACGGCCCCCGGCAGGGCCACGCCCACGCCGTAGTCCACGCCGAGCACACCCGGTCCGTAGTCAATTGCCATAACGACCTCCCCGCTCCCCGTCCCCGTTCACACCCCGTTCGCACCCGTTCGCACGCGTACGTCGCCGGTGTCCCCGGTCACCTTATCGAGAGAGTCCGACAGACCCAAGTTCCGGGTTGCAGGTGCAATCAGGGTCACAAGGTCATGAGTTGGGCACCGCGACCGCCGCCGATGGCCGGATCGGGAGCCTGTTCACCGGGCGGCCCGTGGCCGCGCGGACGGCCGAGGCCACTGCCGCCGGGGAGGTGACCACCGGGACCGCGCTGGCCGGTTTCGCCCCGAAGGGGGCCACCACGTCGCGCTCCTCGACGAGTTTGACGATGCGGACCGTCGGGGCGTCCAGCGAGGTGGGCAGGGCGTAGCCCGTCAGGTCGGGGTGGCGGATCAGGCCCGACGCCGTGCGGAGGTTCTCCGTCAGGGAGGCGCCGACGCCCTGGATGACGCCCGCCTCGATACGGGCTTCCAGCTGCCGGGGGTTGAGGATGCGGCCGACGTCCTGCGCGACCGCGAGCTCCACCACCCGTACCGAGCCCAGCTCGATGTCCACGTCCACCACCGCGCGGATCGCGCAGAAGGCGAGGCCGACGAAGGCGTCGCCCTGGCCGTCCGCGTCCAGCGGCTCCGTCGGGTGGGGGCGGCACTGGGCCGTCGCCCAGAGCTCCTTGCCCTCCATCGCCTCCGCGACGGTCGTCGAGAACGCCCCGTCGTACGACGTGATTCGGCCATCCGAGATCTGCAGGAGCTCCGTGGACATGCCGAGTTTGTGGGCCATCGGCTGGAGGAGCTGGGTCCGGACCATCTTCGCGGCCCGTTCCACCGCGCCGCCCGACACCCACGTGTGGCGCCCGTGCGCCGCCGCGCCCGCCGGCGGCTGGTCGGTGTCGACCGGGGCCACGACCACCTCGTCCACGCCCAGGACCTCCTGGACGATCTGGCGGGCGAGCGTGGAGAAGCCCTGGCCGGTGTCGACCGCCGCGCAGATGACCGTCGCGGAACCGCCGACGATCTTCACCGTGGCCGTGGAGACCTCGTCCGTGCCTTCCGCGCCGAGCATGTGCACCATGCCGACGCCGTACCCGACCCCGCGCCGCACCGCGCCCGGTTCACCCGCGCCCTCCAGGCCGCCCGGGAGCAGCCACTCCTCCTCCGGGGTGTCCTTGGGGAGGGCGGGCAGCGGGTAGTCCCGTACGGAGCGCAGGAGTTCGGCGACCGGGGCGGGGCAGGTCACCGTCTGGCCCGTGGGCAGGAGGTCGCCGGTGGCGAGGACGTTGCGCAGGCGCAGCTCGGCCCCGTCGAGGCCGAGGGCGGCGGCGAGCTTGTCCATCTGGCCCTCGTAGGCCGCGCAGACCTGCAGGGCGCCTTCGCCGCGTACGTGGCCCGACGGCGGGTTGTTCGTACGGACCGCCCAGCCTTCGACGAAGGCGTGCGGGACCACGTACGGGCCGCAGGCGAAGGCCACCGCCGCGGCGAGGGATTGCGAGGAGTCGTCGGCGTAGGCGCCGGCGTCCATCAGGATCTGGGCCTCGACCTTGACCAGGCGGCCCTCCGCGTCCGCGTGGTGGCGGTAGCGCAGCAGGGTCGGGTGGCGGTGGGTGTGGCCGAGGAAGGACTCCTCCCGGGTGGCCACGAGTTTGACGGGGCAGCCGGTACGGAGCGCCAGGAGGCCGAGCGGGAGCTGGAACGCCGCGTCCTCGCGGTCGGCGGTGGCTCCCGGAACGCCGGTGACGACCACGCGCACCCGGTCCGGGTCGAGCCCGAAGCAGGCGGCGGCGAGGTCGCGGTCGGTGTGCGGGTCGGTGGAGGCGGTGTAGATCTCCACGCCGCCGTCGGGGCGGGGCACGGCCAGCCCGGCTTCGGCGCCGATGGGAGCCGGGTCCTGGCGGCCGATGCGGTAGAGGCCCTCCACGACGATCTCGCCGGTGGCCTCCGGGTCGCCGTAGCGCAGCGGGATGTGCCGGATCAGGTTGCCGTCGGGGTGCAGGGCGGGTGCGCCGAAGGCCTGCTCGGGGTCGGTGACCGGGTCGAGGAGCTCGTACTCGACCATGATCGCGGCGGCCGCGAGGCGCGCGGTGTCGGGGTGGTCGGCGGCGACGGCGGCGATGGGCTCGCCGTGGTGGCGGACCACGTCGTGCGCGAACACCGGCCGGTCCGCGACGCGGCGGCCGTGCGTGGTGGCGCCGGGGATGTCGGCGTGGGTGACGACGGCGCGCACGCCGGGCATGTCCACGGCGGCGGAGGTGTCGATGGAGACGATGCGGGCGTGGGCGTGCGGGGAGCGCAGCACGGCGGCCCAGAGGAGGCCCTCGGCCCACAGGTCGGCGGCGTAGGGGAAGGTCCCCTCGGTCTTGGAGCGGGTGTCGGCGGACGGGACGGACGCGCCGATGCCGCGCGGGACGTCCCGCTCCGGCCCCTCGGCCTGGCCCGGCCCGTCGGAGAGTGCCGAGGAGGGGGCGGCGCCCGCCGCGCTGCCCGTCGGTACCGTCGCCGCGTCGTGGGCGCTCACGCCGTGTCTCCCTGGTCGTTGCCGTCGGTGCCCTGACGGCCCGGGCTGTCGCCCTGGCCTCCGTAGCTGCTGTGCCCGCCGTCCTGGAAGCCGTGGCCGCCCAGCGTGCCCTGGCCTCCGTGCGGGCCGTGGACACCGCCCTCGCCGGGCGGGGCCTGGTGCGGGATCCGTGCCTCGGCGGAGGCCGCGGCGGCCGCCTCGGACGCCGCCTCGCGCTCGGCCGAGACCTCGCGCACCGCGTCGATGACCCCCGCGTAGCCCGAGCAGCGGCAGAGGTTGCCGCAGAGTGCCTGTCGCGTCTCCAGCTCGCTGGGGGCGTGGTTGCCTTCCAGCAGGTCGTGGATGGTCATGGCCATGCCGGGCACGCAGAACCCGCACTGCACCGCGCCCGACCTGCACAACGCCTGCTGCACGTCCGACAGTTCCCCGTCGGTCGCCAGGCCTTCCACCGTCCGGACCTCGCTGCCCGCCGCCGTCGCGGCCGGGACCAGGCAGGACGCCACGAGCCGGCCGTCGACCTGCACGGCGCACGCACCGCATTCGCCCTGCGAGCAGCCGTCCTTGGCGCCGGCGAGGCCGAGGCGTTCGCGCAGCACGTAGAGGAGGGACTCGCCGATCCACGCGCCGGTGACGGGCCGGTCGGCGCCGTTGACGCGCAGTACGTAGGAGGCCGGCGGGTGCTCGTGATGGGCCACGGCGCCAGCGTCGGCGTCGGCGTCGGCGGCCGCGTCATCGGCGGTGGCGCCCCGCCCGCCGGGCTGGTCGGCGCTCACTTCTCCGTACGCCGCCTCCCCGGCCGGGATCCCTTCGCCCGGTTCCGCCGAGGCCGCCGCCACGGCACTGTCGGCGGTGCCCTCACCCGGCACGGGCACGTCCCCGGCTCCGCCGGAGGTCCGCACGCCGTCGCCCGGCGCCGTCCGCCCCGCGTCGGGCTCCAGCGCCCGCTCGGGCTCCCGGTCCCGCTCGGGCTCCCGCGCCCGCTCAGGCTCCTCCGCCTCCGCGTGCGCCTGCTCGGGCTCCGTCGCACCCGGGTGCGGCCGCTCCCCCGTCGTCGGGGTCCGGGCCGGCCCGTGGGCGGCCTCGATGTCCTGCGGAGCCGGGTAGGCCGGCTCGCCCTCGGGCTCGGCGTACTCCCCCGGGAGCGGTGTGCCGACACCCGGGCCGCCCAGCACCCGGGGCCCGCGCCCCGGCATCGTGCCGAAGGCACCGCCGAAGGAGCCCGCCGCTCCGGTCCCGCTTCCGGGAGCGTCCGGAAGCACTCCGGACGCCGACCCCGGACCCGCTTCGAAGCCCGGGCCGGAGTCCGTACCGAAGTCCGTGCCGGAGCCCGGGCCGGAGTCCGTACCGAAGTCCGTGCCGGAGCCCGGGCCGGCGTCCCTGCCCGTGGCCGGTCCCGCCTGCTGCGCCGCGCGATCGCGCCCGGCCTCGAAGTCCGGGTGGCTCGCCCACGGGGCCGCGGCCCCGCCCGGCAGCGTGGCGGGGGCCCGGCTCCAGTCGGCGGACGCCGCGAGCTGTCCGAAGCTGCCCGTGTCACCCGTGCCGCCCGAAACCCACACGTCGGACGCGGCGGCCTCGGGGAAGCGCCACTCGGCGGTCTCGCCCGACTCGCCCGCGCGCCCGTCCCCGTCCGCGGCGGGCTCGGCGTACGACTCGGTGAGCTGCTCCGCGTACGGCTCGGCGGGGTACGGCTCCCCGTACGGTTCCGCGAACGCCGCCGCCACCGACGCCGGCATCGGCACCGAAGCGGGGATCGGCGCCCGCGCCCCGGCCTGGGATCCGCCGCCCGCGGTCGCGCCCGTGTCCGCCGTACCGGCCTCCGGCCACTGCACCGGGATCGACCACGTCCCCGTGGCCGCCGGATCCGTGCTCACCGTGCCCAGCGGCACGATCATCGGCGGCGGCACGTACCCGTGGCCCGGCGCCGCGAGCGGCTCGCCGGTGCCGAGCGCGTCCAGCATGTCCTGCGGCAGCTTCACGAAAGCCGTCGCCTCGGAGTCGTACTCGCCGCCGTGCGGCACCGGCTCCCAGCCCCAGGCGGGACCCGCGGGCCCCGTGTTCTCGTTCTCACTCATGAGCTCAGCGCCCTCCCCAGGGCCCTCCGTGCCAGCACGGCCACCGTCCGCCGCAAATGCAGTACTGCGGGAGCCACCGGCTCCCCCTGGTCGGGCACGCAGGCGGCCGCGACGTACTCGCCGAAGGCCTCCAGCGCCTCGGGGGCCAGACTGCGGTCCCCGTCCCAGTCGATCAACGAAGCCACCCACTGCTCGGCTTCCAGCGGTCGCAGCGGCATCGGGGCGACCGCGCCGATCGCGCAGCGCACGCCCCGGCGCGCGGGATCGAGCACGAGCCCGACGGACGCCACCGCGCGCCCGGGCCCCGTACGCCCCGTGGCCTTGAGGAACACCTGCGGCGCGTGCAGCAACGGCACCCGCACGAAGCCGATCAGCTCTCCGGGGCGGAGCATGTCCCGCCCGGCCAGCAGGTGGGAGACGGGGATCTCGCGGCGCGCTCCGCCCGGTCCGACGATGACGAGCACGGCTTCCAGCGCGGCGAGCACGGGCAACGCGTCGCCCGTGGGCGCGCCGGTGGCGATGTTGCCGCCCAGCGTGCCGGCGTTGCGGATCTGCGGCGGCCCGGCGGCGCGCGCGGCGGCCGCCAGGGCCGGGATCAGGGCGGCGAAGTCCGGCCGTCCCATCCGGGCGTGCGTGAGGCCGGCTCCGAGCAGCGCGTGGCCGTCCTGGTACTGCCAGCCGCGGATCTCGTTGATCCGGCCGAGGCCCACGAGGGCGGCGGGGCGCAGCAGTCCGGCGTTGACGGCCGCCATGAGGTCGGTGCCGCCCGCGACGGGGACGGCGGCGGGCATGGCGGCGAGCGCCGCCACGGCCTCGTCGAGCGAGGTCGGCAGCGTCACGGACTGCGTCGCGGACTGCGCCGCGGCGCGCGTCGCGGGCTGCGCCGCGTTCCCCGCCTGCGGGTCGCCGCCGGGACCCTGAGAATCCCGTGCCTGCGGTGTGTGCGGTGCGTGCGTGGTCAACCCAGCTGCCCCTTCCCGATGTCCCGGTACCGGCCCTCGCGCCTGTCCGCCGTACGGTACGTGCTCACCGCCGGGACGTGGCAACTCTGGCACATCTTCCGGAGCACCGGACGCGAGGGTCGGCCGCCCGCGCCCTCACCGCCCGGGCGGTGTCACCGCGACGTCCGCGACGCCGCTCCGCGGCCCGCGGACCCCGGTCCCGGTCCCGTCCGCGGGGGCCCGTCGTCACACGTTCGGGGGCGCTCCCTCGATCGGGCGTCCGAGCACTCCGGGGCGGAGCTGCCGGGGCAACGGGCCGCCGGGCGCCCGGTAGTCGACCCCGAGCGCGTCCAGGCGGCGGTAGTGCGTCCCCATACGCCCCTCGAAGTCCGCATAGTCCCGCTCCGCCGGATCCGGCAGCGGCGACCAGACCACCTCGGCGAAGGCCGCGAGCCGCGGGAACACCTGGTAGTCGACCCGGCTCTGGTTCTCCATCACCTCGGTCCACACGTTGGCCTGCGCCCCCAGCACGTGGGCCGCGGCTTCGTCCGACAGCTTCGGCGGAACCGGCTCGAACCGGTACACATCCTCCAAGGTGCGGACGTACCCGATCGGCATCGGCTCGTCCTCGCCGCCCGCCTGACGGTGGTCCAGGTACACCTGCTGCTCGGGGCACATCACCACGTCGTGGCCGGCCTCGGCGGCGGCGATTCCGCCCGCGTACCCGCGCCAGGAGGACACGGCCGCCCCGGGGGCCAGCCCGCCCTCGAGGATCTCGTCCCATCCGATGAGCCGCCGGCCGCGCTGCGCGAGCCATCCGTCGAAGTGCCGGACGAACCAGGACTGCAGCCCGTCCTCCCCGTCCACCCCCAGCTCGCGGATCCGCTCCTGTGCGGCCGCGGAGGCCTTCCACTGCGCCTTGGGGCATTCGTCGCCGCCGATGTGCACGAACGGCGAGACCTCGGCGGGGAACAGCTCGAGCAGCTCCTCGAAGACGCCTTCGTAGAAGCGCAGTACGGCCTCGGTGGGCGCGAGCACGTTCTCGTTGACGCCCCAGTCGTCCCACACCTCCAGGGCGGCCGTGTCCACCACGTCCGTGTTGCCCAGCTCCGGGTACGCGGCGATCGCGGCCTGCGAGTGGCCCGGTACGTCGATCTCGGGGACCACCCGTACGTGCCGCTCTGCGGCGTACGCGACGATCTCGCGGATGTCGTCCCGGGTGTAGAAGCCGCCGTGCGGGGTCTCGTTCCACAGCGGCGAGGCCCGGTGGCCCCACCGGCTGCGGGCCCGCCAGGCCCCGGTCCCGGTGAGCTTCGGGTAGCGCTCGATCTCGATGCGCCAGCCCTGGTCGTCCGTCAGGTGCAGGTGCAGCACGTTGAGCTTGTGGGCGGCGAGCAGGTCGATGTAGCGCAGCACGCCGTCCTTGGGCATGAAGTGCCGGGCGACGTCGAGCATCAGGCCGCGCCAGCCGAAGCGGGGGCCGTCCTGGACACCTCCCACCGGCACCCGCCAGACGTGGCCCGGCGCGACGGGTGCGCGCCGGAAGGCCTCCGGGCCGAGCAGCTGACGCAGCGTCTGCGCGGCGTAGAAGAGGCCCGCCGGGTCGGCGCCCTCGAGCAGCACCCACGCCCGCGTGACGTGCAGCTCGTACGACTCCGCGCCCGCGCTCAGCGCCAGGTCGGGGCGGATCGCCAGCCGGATCACCGTGCGCCCCCCGTCCGCCTGCCCGGCCACCGCCCCGGGCAGTTCCCAGCCGGTGGCCGCGCCGAGCTCCCGGCGCAGCCAGCGGGCGGCGCCTTCGGCGCCGGGGCCGACGGCGAGCAGTGGATCGTCCAGCACGCACGCGCCGGCGCCGCGGGGGAACCGCGCGTACCGCGGCTCCGGAATCAACTCGGGCATGGCCTCGACCCCTCCAGCGTCCAGCCGTTGCACGATGTGCAACGCACGTTTCACGTGGTGCTTTCGCGGGCGACCCTAGCCCGCCCCGGGGGCACGCAAAAGGCCCCCGGCCGCGCACGGGCGCGACCGGGGACCTCCGTCCCGCGTGGCCTGCGGGGAGCGGGCCGGACCTACTGGTCCTTGCCGCCCTTGTCCTTGTCCCCGCCGGGGCCCATGGACTCGTAGATCTCCTTGCACATGGGGCAGACCGGGTACTTCTTCGGGTCCCGGCCCGGAACCCAGACCTTGCCGCAGAGCGCGACGACGGGGGTGCCCCCGAGCGCGCTCTCCATGATCTTGTCCTTCTGGACGTAGTGGGCGAAGCGCTCGTGGTCGCCGTCACCGTGGGACACCTGGGGTGTCGGCTCTACGAGGGTTCCCGTACCAGTCCCGCGATCGGGCTCAAGAGTGCTCATAACTGCCAGGGTACCGACCCCCGCGCGCGAGGGACGGGCAGCGGGTCGGCCGCGGGTCAGTTCAGCGACGGGTCGTCCGGATACGTGGCCACCATGGCCAAGTCGCTGCGCTGGCGCCGCAGCACCGCGCGCCACAGCCGCTCCGGATCCGGGAAGGACACGTCCCCCGGCTCGGAATCGACCACGTACCAGGCGCCCTCGCCGAGTTCGGCCTCCAGCTGCCCGGGCCCCCAGCCCGAGTACCCGGCGAAGATGCGCAGGCCCCCCAGCGCCGCCGCCAGCAGTTCGGGCGGGGCCTCCAGGTCCACCAGGCCGATCGCCCCGTGCACCCGGCGCCAGCCGAGCGGCCCCTCCTCGCCCGGGATGACCGCCAGCCCCAGCGCGGAGTCCAGAGCCACCGGGCCGCCCTGGAAGACCACTCCGGGGGCGCCGGCCAGCGGGGCCCAGGGCAGCAGGACGTCGCCGACACCCACCGGGGTGGGCCGGTTGAGGACGACGCCGAGCGAGCCCTGCTCGTCGTGGTCGAGCAGCAGCACGACCGCGCGGTCGAAATTCGGGTCCGCGAGGGCGGGGGTGGCCACGAGCAGCCGCCCTGTGAGGGAGGACACCTCGGTCATGCCGCCATGATCCCCCACATTCGCCCGGGAGGGGGAGCCGACGGCGCATCCGGAGCGAACGCAGCTCAGGGCGCACGGCGACGACGGGCGGGGCGCACGGTCCGGCGGGCCGCGGCGGCCGCGGAAGGAGACGCTCCGCCACCTGGCGGACACCCAGGGTGTTGTGGCGAATTCATGACAGTCCTACGGCCCCGTCAGCCACACGAGCAGGGGGGTGCTGCCCCTTACCCTTTTCACTGGCCCCCCGCCCATCCCTCTCCGGAACGCGAGATTCATGACCGGCATCAGTGACGATGTACTGCTTGTCCACGGCGGAACCCCGCTCGAGGGCGAGATCCGTGTCCGCGGCGCGAAGAACCTCGTACCCAAGGCCATGGTGGCGGCGCTGCTCGGCAGCGGGCCCAGCCGACTGCGCAACGTTCCGGACATCCGTGACGTCCGCGTCGTCCGCGGGCTGCTCCAGCTGCACGGGGTGACCGTCCGCCCGGGTGAGGAACCGGGCGAGCTGGTGCTCGACCCCACGCACGTGGAGAGCGCGAACGTCGCCGACATCGACGCGCACGCGGGCTCCTCGCGCATCCCGATCCTGTTCTGCGGCCCCCTGCTGCACCGCCTCGGCCACGCGTTCATCCCGGGCCTGGGCGGCTGCGACATCGGCGGCCGGCCGATCGACTTCCACTTCGACGTGCTGCGCCAGTTCGGCGCGACCATCGAGAAGCGCGAGGGCGGCCAGTACCTGGAGGCCCCCCAGCGCCTGCGCGGCTGCAAGATCCGTCTGCCCTACCCGTCGGTCGGCTCGACCGAGCAGGTGCTGCTGACGGCCGTCCTGGCCGAGGGCGTCACGGAGCTCAGCAACGCCGCCGTCGAGCCGGAGATCGAGGACCTCATCTGCGTCCTGCAGAAGATGGGCGCCATCATCTCCCTCGACACCGACCGGACCATCCGGATCACCGGCGTCGACCGCCTGGGCGGCTACAACCACAAGGCGCTCCCGGACCGCCTGGAGGCCGCCTCCTGGGCGTCCGCGGCGCTGGCCACCGGCGGCAACATCTACGTGCGCGGCGCCCAGCAGCGTTCGATGATGACCTTCCTGAACACCTTCCGCCGGGTCGGCGGCGCCTTCGAGATCGACGACGACGGCATCCGCTTCTGGCACCCGGGCGGCCCGCTCAACGCCATCGCGCTGGAGACGGACGTCCACCCCGGCTTCCAGACCGACTGGCAGCAGCCGCTGGTCGTGGCGCTGACGCAGGCGGCCGGCCTCTCGATCGTCCACGAGACGGTCTACGAGTCCCGCCTCGGCTTCACCTCGGCGCTCAACCAGATGGGCGCGCACATCCAGCTCTACCGGGAGTGCCTGGGCGGCAGCGCCTGCCGCTTCGGCCAGCGCAACTTCCTGCACTCGGCGGTCGTCTCCGGGCCCACCAA
This sequence comes from Streptomyces sp. NPDC006544, assembly GCF_040611715.1. Classification (NCBI taxonomy): domain Bacteria; kingdom Bacillati; phylum Actinomycetota; class Actinomycetes; order Kitasatosporales; family Streptomycetaceae; genus Streptomyces; species Streptomyces sp. NPDC006544. The sequence continues at coordinate 30,193 of NZ_JBEXOV010000022.1, forward strand.
GCTCCAGGGCGCCGATCTGGTCATCCCCGACCTGCGCGGCGGCTTCTCGTACCTGATCGCGGCGCTCGCCGCCGAGGGCACCTCGCGGGTCCACGGCATCGACCTGATCAACCGCGGCTACGAGAACTTCATGGACAAGCTCGTGGAACTGGGCGCCAAGGTCGAGCTGCCGGGCGGCGACCTCGTCTAGAAGATCGACACAGACCGCCCCAGAACGCCCCCACGGGCCCCGTACAGGGCCTGTGGGGGCGTTCTGGCTCCCGGAGGCCACCAGGGGGCCGGGGAACGCGGAGAGGCGGCCACCCGGTGCCGGGTGGCCGCCTCTCGCGTACTACGTACTACTGCCGTCCCGGGAGCCTGTACGGCCCCGGCACAAGGACGTACTACTTGCCCTTGGCGGCTTCCTTGAGCTTGGAGCCCGCGGAGACCTTCACGCTGTAGCCGGCCGGGATCTGGATGGGGTCGCCGGTCTGCGGGTTGCGCGCGGTGCGAGCGGCACGGTGGGTGCGCTCGAAGGTCAGGAAGCCGGGGATGGTGACCTTCTCGTCGCCCTTGGCGACGATCTCGCCGACGGTCTCGGCGAGCGCGGCCAGAACGGCGTCGGCGTCCTTGCGGGTCACCTCGGCGCGCTCGGAAAGAGCGGCCACCAGCTCACTGCGGTTCATGTTGTACTCCCGTGTTCAACGTGCCTTAGAGGCGTGAGATCGAAGCCGATGCTGCCAGGGCCCTAGGACAGTCCCCGGACCCGGGTCTGACGTCAGACCCTCTCGCCCGGTTACGCATCCTGCCCCCACCAGCGGCGGGAAAGCCAATCCGGCACCCGCCGGGGTCACACGAAAAGCGCCACAGTCACGCCGCGGTGACGCTCCGTCCGCACCGGAAGGGTCTCCGGCCGATGCGGACCGCGGACCACGCGGGCATCCCCGCAACCCTAGAGGCGGCCCGGCGGGCCCGCATCCCGCGACGCGCCGGGGATCAGACCGACGTGGGGGCCGCCGCGGCGCCCGAGGCGGCCTTGCGGACGGCTCCGGCGACCGCGCCCGCGACCTTGTCGTTGAAGACCGAGGGGATGATGTAGTTCGCGTTGAGCTCGTCCTCGCCGACCACGTCGGCCAGGGCGGTCGCGGCGGCCAGCATCATGTCGGTGTTCACCGTGCGGGACTGGGCGTCCAGCAGGCCGCGGAAGACGCCGGGGAAGACCAGCACGTTGTTGATCTGGTTCGGGAAGTCGGAGCGGCCCGTGGCCACGACGGCGGCGGTCTGGCGGGCGACCGCGGGGTCCACCTCGGGGTCCGGGTTCGCGAGCGCGAACACGATCGCGCCCTCCGCCATGGCGGCCACGTCCTCGCCGTTCAGGACGTTCGGGGCCGAGACGCCGATGAACACGTCGGCGCCGACCACGGCCTCCTTCAGGGTGCCCGTGTAGCCCTCGGGGTTGGTGTTGTCGGCGATCCAGCGCAGCGGGGAGTCCGCGGCCGCGTCGACGAGATCGGGGCGGTCCGCGTGCACGACGCCGTGGATGTCGGCGCTGACCGCGTTCTTGACGCCCGCCGCGAGCAGCAGCTTGAGGATCGCGGTGCCGGCCGCGCCGGCACCCGACATGACCACCTTGACGTCGCCAACTGCCTTGCCCACCACGCGCAGTGCGTTGGTGAGGGCCGCGAGGACGACGATGGCGGTGCCGTGCTGGTCGTCGTGGAAGACGGGGATGTCGAGGGCCTCGCGCAGGCGGGCCTCGATCTCGAAGCAGCGCGGCGCGGAGATGTCCTCCAGGTTGATGCCGGCGAAGCCCGGGGCGATCGCCTTGACGATCGCGACGATCTCGTCGCTGTCCTGGGTGTCCAGGCAGATCGGCCACGCGTCGATGCCCGCGAAGCGCTTGAAGAGGGCCGCCTTGCCCTCCATCACGGGCAGCGCGGCCATCGGGCCGATGTTGCCGAGGCCCAGTACGGCGCTGCCGTCCGTCACGACTGCGACGGAGTTGCGCTTGATGGTCAGACGGCGGGCGTCCTCGGGGTTCTCGGCGATCGCCATGCACACGCGGGCCACGCCCGGGGTGTAGATCATCGAGAGGTCGTCGCGGTTGCGGATGGGGTGCTTGGACGCCATCTCGATCTTGCCGCCGAGGTGCATCAGGAAGGTGCGGTCGGAGACCTTGCCGAGGCTGACGCCCTCGATCCCGCGCAGCTTCTCGACGATCTCGTCCGCGTGCGCCGTGGAGGTCGCGGCGATGGTGACGTCGATACGGAGCTTCTCGTGGCCGGATGCGGTCACGTCGAGGCCGGTGACCGACCCGCCGGAGGACTCCACGGCGGTGGTGAGCTGGGAGACCGCGGTTCCGCTCGCGGGCACTTCCAGGCGGACCGTCATCGAGTACGAGACGCTGGGCGCCGTTGCCATGGCCGTGTTCCTCTTCTGTTCCTGGTTCCTCTGTACACACAGGGTCCCGCCCCGCGGTGGCCGGAAGCCCGGCAGGCGCGGCAGGACCTGTTGTCCGATCGTCCCACCTACCAGCCGGTACAAGGTAACCAGCTACAAATTTCGGAAAGACACTTCCACCATACGAGATTTGACGATCTCACGGAACCCTCTCGGGCCACGCAAAACAGGTCTGCCCCCACCGCTTCCGCGAAGGGGGCAGACCTGCTGCGAACGTCTGTGACACCGACCCGCCATGCTCGCCTCGCGGCAAGTGGTCGCTCTAGGCGACGAAGGTTGGGCCCGGGGGCTTGGATCGAGTCGGTGCCGTAACCCAGGCTAACAAAGGTTCGCCGGAAGCGAGCCCCCTCCCGGCACCTGGTTCCGCGGGACCACGCCCTTGGCCGCCGCCCATCCGGCCGTACGAGGCCCCGGGCGGCCCGGGGCCTGCGGTGGACAGCCCCCGGACCGCGCTCCACGCCGGCCCCCGCTCCGCCCCGGCCGCGGCTCCGCTACGGCCGCAGCAGGGCCGCGACACCCTCCGCGTCCGGGGCGTCGAGCGCCGTGGACACCACCGTGAGCTGCTGCGTCGCACGCGTCAGGGCCACGTAGAGCACCCGCAGGCCCGCCGGGGACTCGTCCGCGATCTCCGCCGGGGAGACGACCACCGTGGCGTCGTACTCCAGGCCCTTCGCCTCCAGGCTGCCCAGCGCGACCGCCCGCTCCCCCAGGTCCGCCAGCCAGTCCGCGGCCTGGGCCCTGCGGTCCATGGCCACGACCACGCCGACCGTGCCGTCGACCTGCTCCAGCAGCCGCCGGGTCTCCTCCCGGACGGTCTCGCCCAGGTCCTCCAGGGCCGCCGCGAACCGGGGCCGAAGCCCCGTGGAGCGCACCGCCGTCGGCGGCTCCGTGCCCGGCGCCGCCAGCTTCAGGACCCGCGACGCGACCTCGGCGACCTCGGCCGGGTTGCGGTAGTTCACGGTGAGGGTGAAACGCCGGCGCGGCCGGGAGCCCAGCGCCTCGTCCCGCGCGGCCGCCGCCTCCTCCGGGTCCGTCCACGAGGACTGCGCCGGGTCGCCGACCACCGTCCAGGTGCCCATCCGGCCCCGGCGGCCGACCATCCGCCACTGCATCGGCGTCAGGTCCTGCGCCTCGTCGACGATGACGTGCGCGTACTCCGTGCGCTCCGCCGCGAGCCGCTCGGCCCGCTCCCACTGGGTCTCCTCGCGGGTCGGCATCAGCTCCTCCAGCCCGCTCAGCTGGTCCAGCGGGCTCTGCTCGCGCTTGCGCTTGGGCCGCGCGAGCGCGCCGAGCAGCTGGTGGAGTTCGTCCAGCAGCGCCACGTCGTGGACCGACAGCGGGCCCTTGCCGTCCGGGCCCACCCGGCGCAGCGAACGCGCCAGCTGGCGGGTCTCGCGCGGGTTCAGGTCCCGGCGCGACCAGCGTCCCAGGCGGCGCTCGTCGGCCATGGAGGCGAGCACCCCGCGCGGGGTCAGCTCGGGCCACCAGGCGTCGAGGAACTCGATGAAGGCGTCCTCCGTCGAGATGTCCTCGTCGAAGGCCGAGCGCAGTTCGGCGGCGAGCTCCGGGTCGCTGTGCCGGCCGGCCCCGCCGGACTTGGAGTACAGGGCGTCCAGCAGGAGCTTGCGGGCGCGCGGGCGCAGCAGGTTCACGGGCGCGGTGCCGGACAGGACGTTCTGCCGGATCCGGTCGAGGTCGCCGGCCTCCAGCTCCTGGCGGCGTCCGAAGGCCACCACGCGCAGCCGGTCCGGGGCGGGGGCGCCGCCCCTGCCACCGAGCTCCAGGGCGCCCCGTACCGCCTTGCGCAGCACCTTCAGCATCCGGGACGAGCCCTTGATCCGGGCCGTGGAGGGATCGTCGTACGTGGTCGCCTCGGCCCCGTCGACGAGGGAGCCGAGCGCCCGGATGGCGACCTGGCCCTCTTCGCCGAGGGAGGGCAGGACGCCCTCGGTGTAGGCGACGAGCAGCGGGGTCGGGGAGACGATGAGGATGCCGCCGGAGTAGCGGCGCCGGTCCTGGTAGAGCAGGTAGGCGGCGCGGTGCAGGGCGACGGCGGTCTTGCCGGTGCCCGGTCCGCCCGCGACCTCGGCGACCGAGGCCGCGGGGGCCCGGATGACGAGGTCCTGCTCGGCCTGGATGGAGGAGACGATGTCCCGCATCGAGTGCGTGCGGGCCCGTCCGAGGGCGGCCATGAGGGCGCCGTCGCCGATGACGGGCAGTTCCCGCCCGTCGAGGAAGGCGGTGACCTCGGGACGCATCAGGTCGTCCTCGACGCCGAGCACCCTGCGGCCCTTGGAGCGGATGACGCGGCGGCGTACGACGCGTCCGGGGTCCTTGGGGGTGGAGCGGTAGAACGGCGCGGCCGCGGGGGCCCGCCAGTCGATGACGAGCGGCGCGTAGTCGGAGTCGAGGACTCCGATGCGGCCGATGTGGAGCGTTTCGGCGATGTCGGCCGTGAGGTCGGCGCGGATCGCGTCGTCGGCGGGGTCGACGGAGGTGAACGCGCCGTCCGGGCCCCGCTCCCCGTCCTTGCCGAGGACCAGGTCGACGCGGCCGAAGAGGAAGTCCTCGAACTCGTTGTTGAGACGGTTGAGATGGATTCCGGCGCGGAAGACCTGTGCGTCCCGCTCGGCGAGCGCGCCGGGCGTGCCGACCTGGCCACGCTTGGCGGCATCGTTCATCAGGAACTCCGCCTCGTGGATCTTCTCCTCAAGGCGTCGGTACACGTGATCGAGATGCGTCTGCTCGACCGCGATCTCCCGATCGCGGACGGAATCCGCCGTGCTGTCGACAGCGGCATTCTGCGCGGCCACCAAGGCCCCTTTCTGACGTGCATGGGCGACCGTCAACCGTACGCGAAGGGGCCCCCGTGCGCACGCCCCGTTCCGGGAAGGCTCGCGGAACAAGACGAAGATCACTCGCGGACGGGGCTAACCGGGGCGCGCTTCGAGCACGCGGCGGCGGTGGCGGGCCACGCGCTCGCGGTTGCCGCACAGCTCGCTGGAGCACCAGCGGCGCCGGTGGCCGCGCGAGGTGTCGAGGTAGACGCGGGCGCATCCGTCGCCCTCGCAGGCCCGCAGCAGCGCGCGGTCGCCGGGGTCGGTGAGCAGTTCCACGGCGTCCCGGGCCACGGCGGCGAGCAGCCCCGCGCATTCGACTCCGCCGCACAACTCCCGCACGAGGTGACCTTCTTGGTCCTGTACGGCACACAGTCCCGGGGGTGGACCGGCGGCCGCCGCGTTGACCCGGGCCAGCGCGGAACCGGGCGGCGCGGCTCCGGCGAGCTCGGCGCGTACGAGGCCGTCGACGTCGGCGCGCAGCGCCCGGAAGGCCGGTACCCAGTCGGCGCCGACCCGCGCGATCGGCGTCCGGTCGGGCACCAGCCCGGCTCCGGCGAGCCACAGGCGCAGCGCGTCGCCGTCCCGGAGCCCCTCAGTCCTCCCGTGGGGTTCGAAGGTGGCCACCAGGTCCAGACAGATCCGTCCGGAGTCGAACCACATGCCCGTCACCGCCTCACTCTCGGGGCGTGCCCCCAGAGTGCCCGTCCGCTCCGCGCAGCACTAGGGGGCGGGCGGCTCGTCGTGCAGGAGCAGCTGGAAGAGGCGGTGGTCCTGCCAGGCCCCGCCGACGTGGAGGTAGCGGGGCGCGAGCCCGTACTGCTCGAAGCCCGCCTTGGCCAGCACCCGTTGCGAGGCGAGGTTCCCGACCCGGGTCCCGGCCTCGATCCGGTGCAGTCCGACCTCGTCGCGGGCGATCCGGCAGACCTCCTCCAGCGCGGCCGTGGCCAGGCCCTTGCCGGTCCATGCCTGATCCATCCAGTAGCCGACGCCGCCGCTGCACAGCGGCCCGAGCGCGATGGAACCGAGGTTGATCGCCCCGATGGGCGTGCCGTCGGCGACGAGGACGTACGGGCGGACCCGTCCGCCGTCCCGCTCCGCGAGGAGTTCCCCGATCCGCGCCCGCTGCCCGGCCTCGGTGTAGAACGCCTCGGTCCTGAGGGGTTCGTAGGGCGCCATGTACGCCCGGTTGCGCACCAGCACCTCGGCGAGCCCGGCGGCGTCCTCCAGGCGAACGGCCCGCATTTCCACACCGTTGATGAACATCCGGGCACATTAACGGACCGCGGGGCCGCGCGGACGGCGTCGTTCGCCCTCAGTCCGCGCAGGGCCCCGCGTCCAGCGACAACCGGTAGCCGCGCTTGACGACCGTCTGGATCAGGTTCGGCGCGCCGAGCGCGACGCGCAGGCGGGCCATCGCCGTTTCCACCGCGTGTTCGTCGCGGCCCGACCCGGGAAGGGCGCGCAGGAGCTCGGAGCGGGCCACGACCCAGCCCGGGCGGCGGGCCAGCGCCCGCAGCAGGGCCATGCCGGCCGGCGGGACCGGTCGGAGCCCCTCGTCGACGAGGACCGCGTGGCCGCGCAGCTCCAGCCGGTGTCCCGCCACCGGGAGCACCCGCGCCCGGCCGGGGAGTTCCTGGCACAGCAGCTGTACGAGGGGTCCGAGCCGGAACCGCTCCGGCTGGACCGTGTCGATCCCCTCGGCCTGCAACGGCAGGGCCGTCACCGGGCCCACGCACGCCGACAGCACCGGGCCGCCGGTCAGCGCCGCGAGCAGCGGTTCGCGCACGCCCCGGTCCGCGGCCCGCGACAGCAGGGACGCCGCCGCCGGCGCGGAGGTGAAGCTCACCGCGTCGACCGCGCCCGCGATCACCGCGTCGAGCAGCCGGTCCAGCGGTCCGAGGTCCTCGGGGGGCATCCACCGGTACACCGGTACGCCGACCACCTCGGCGCCTCCCGCGCGCAGTGCCTCGACGAACCCGGGCAGAGGCTCCCCGTGCAGCTGGAGGGCGATGCGCCGGCCGGCCACCCCGGCGCTCAGCAGCCGGTCCAGTACTTCGGCGAGCGATTCCGAGCCCGGGGACCAGGTCTCCACCAGCCCGGCGGCCCGGATCGCCCCCTTGACCTTCGGCCCGCGCGCCAGCAGTTCGGTCTCGCGCAGCCGCCCGAGCAGTTCCTCGCCGAGTCCCCAGCCGTCCGCGGCCTCGATCCAGCCGCGGAAGCCGATGGCGGTCGTGGCCACCACCACGTCGGGTGCGCAGCCGATCAGTTCCTTCGTCGCGGCGAGCAGTTCGGCGTCGTCGGCGAGCGGGACGATCCGCAGGGCGGGCGCGTGCAGGACGGTGGCCCCGCGGCGGCGCAGCAGGGCGATCAGGTCGTCGGCCCGGCGGGCGGCGGTGACACCGATGGTGAAGCCCGCGAGCGGGCCGGTGGGCGGCGCCGGGTCCGGGTCCGGGTCGGGAGCCGTGTCCGTGTCCGCGGCCGTCCCGGTGGGGGTGTCGTGCATGGTGGCCTGCCTCGCGCAGTGGTCGGGGTCCGGGATCGTGTCCGGTCTCGGAGTCGGGTCCGGAGCCGGCCCGGAACCGGCGCCGGGATCGCGTTCGCGTGAACCGAGCCTGCCCTGGGGGCGTATCAGGCTCGGTTCACGCGTATTTCGGTGCCGTTAACCGCTGGCCGGCTCGCGTTACACCGAGGTGAGCTGCGGCTGCGCCTCCGTGCCTGCCGTACTGATCATCGCGCGGGAGGGCCTGCGGAGGTATACCGCCCAGGTGAGCGCGCAGCACACCGCGTAGAAGGCGAGGAAGGTGACGAAGGCGGCGGTGCCGGAGCCGGCGTCGAGGAAGGCCTCGCGGAAGACCAGGTTGATGCCGAGTCCGCCGAGGGCGCCGACCGCTCCGATGAGGCCCATGGAGGCCCCGGACAGCCGCCGCCCGTAGGCGGCCGCGTCCACGCCGCTCATGCCGCGCGCCAGGGCCTTGGCCTGGAAGATGCCGGGGATCATCTTGTACGTGGAGCCGTTGCCGAGCCCGCTGAGGACGAAGAGCGCCACGAAGCCGACGAGGAACACCGTCAGGGACTCCCGTACGGAGGCCAGGATCACGACCGTGGTGGCCGCCGCCATCGCCACGAACGTGCCCAGGGTGATCCGCGCCCCGCCGAACCGGTCCGCGAGGGCTCCGCCGACCGGTCGGATCAGCGAGCCGAGCAGCGGTCCGATGAAGGTGAGCGAGGCCGCCTGGAGCGGCGTGCGGCCGAACTGCGTCTGCAGGACCAGCCCGAAGGCGAAGCTGTAGCCGATGAAGGACCCGAAGGTGCCGATGTACAGGAACGCCATGATCCAGGTGTGGGCGTCGCGGACGGCCTCGCGCACGGCGCCGGTGTCGTTGCGCACGGGTGCCAGGTTGTCCATCCGCAGCGCGGCGAGCGTGGCCGCGATCACGATGAGCGGGAGGTAGGCGCCGAGCAGGAGCCTGGGGTGGCCGGCTCCGGCCACGGCGATGACCAGCAGGGCGGCGAGCTGGACGACGGGGACGCCGATGTTGCCGCCGCCCGCGTTGAGGCCGAGCGCCCAGCCCTTCTTGCGCAGCGGGAAGAACGCGTTGATGTTCGTCATCGAGGAGGCGAAGTTACCGCCGCCGACGCCGGTCAGCGCGGCCACCAGCAGGAAGGTGCCGTACGAGGTCCCGGGCTCCATGACCAGCCACGCGGCGGAGGTCGGTGCGAGAAGCAGCAGGGCGCTGACGACCGTCCAGTTGCGGCCGCCGAAGCGGGCCACGGCGAAGGTGTAGGGGATCCGGACCAGGGCGCCGACGCAGGTGGCGGTCGCGATGAGGAAGAACTTCCCCGCGGGGTCGATCCCGTAGGCGGGGCCCATGAAGAGGACCATCACCGACCACAGGGACCAGATCGAGAAACCTATGTGCTCGGAGAGCACGGAGTAGACCAGGTTGCGCCGGGCGGTCTTCTCGCCCGTCTCCTTCCAGAAGGTCTCGTCCTCGGGTTCCCACCGCTCGATCCAGCGGCCCCCTTTGCGCGGTGCGGTCCTCCTGGTCATCACACGCCTCCCCATCTGCTGATCGCGTCACATCACGTCTCGTCCGTGGTCACGACGGTAGGAACAGCTCGTTTCGGTCCGGGTCCCCGGCTGATGACCACCGGGAAACCTTGCACTCACCCACCGCCGGGGCCCGGTGTGAGCGCGGCCCCCGGGGCGGACGGGCGTGCGGGCGCCGGCGGGAGCGGGGAGGCGCCGCCGGGGAGCCAGCCGTCCGGGGGCACCTCCAGCCAGCCGTGGCCGGCCGCGAGCTGGGCCGCGGCGGCGCGCAGCGCGTCCAGGCCGGGGTGGCGCAGGCCCTTGCGCCAGACCATCGCGAGGGGTGACAGCGGTACCGGGCCGGTCAGCGGCCGCTTCACGCAGCCGGGCAGATCGGCGAAGTCCACCGTGGCGAGGACCGGGTTGCCGGTCTTCACCATGACCCGGCGGAACTCGTCCTTGCCGACCGCCACCGGCGCGGGCGGCGCCACCCGGATCCCCCGTCCGGCGAACAGCTCGAGCGCGAGCCCGGTCCACTCCAGGGTCCGCGGATTGCCGGCCCCCGCGTACACGGTCTCCCCGGCGAGCGCGTCCAGCGGTACGCGTTCCCGCGCGGCCAGCGCGTGGCCGTCGGGCAGCAGCACCGCGAGCGGCTCGTACCGTACGGGCATCTGGGCGAGGCCGGCCCGCAGCGCCGGGCCGAGGCCGTCGGCGTAGCCGAAGGAGACGTCGAGGCGGCCGGCGGCGATCTCGGCGGCGGCGTGGGTGAGCCCGGATTCGAAGCGGGCCATCAGCTCGCAGTCGGGGGCGAGTTCGCGGGCCCGCTCCAGGACGTCGCGGGCGGTGCCGGGGCCGTCGGTGTTGAGGTCGACGAGCAGCGGGCGGGATCCGGCGTCCGCGGCGAAGGCGGCGGCCAGCTCCTCGTGGGCGGCCAGGACCCGGCGGGCCAGCGGCAGCAGCCGCTCCCCGTCGGGGGTTAGCTCGACGGCCCGGGTGGTGCGGGCCAGCAGGGTCGCGCCCAGGGCCTGTTCGAGCCGGCGCACGTCGCGGCTGAGGGCCTGCTGGGCGATGTACAGCCGGGCGGCGGCGCGGGTGAAGTGCAGGTCCTGCGCCACGGCGAGGAAGGAGCGCAGCAGCCGGGGGTCGAGGTCTCGGGGCATCACCCGGGGAGACTAACAACGCGGAGCGGTGAATCGTGCGGGAACAGGTGTTGGACCGCGAGGCCCGCCGGGCGGAAGCCTGGTGTCATGCCCACCACGCCCATCACGCCCGCTCGGATGACCGTCACCGGCGCCACCCTGGTCCTCGCCGCCGATCCGGCGCTCCGCCCGTCCCGTGCCCCGCGCCCGGTCCGGTCCGTCCGCTCCCCCGGCCCGTACGGGCGGCTCTTCGCCGTCCCCGGCACCCGCGGGTTCACCACGGGGAACCTGATCGCCCGCCTCCCCATGGGCATGTTCGGGATCAGCGCCGTCATGATGATCGCGGGCCAGCGCGGCTCGTACGCCCTGGCCGGCGCGGTCGTGGCCGCCGGCCTGGCCGCCACGGCCGTCGTGGCCCCCTGGACGGCCCGGCTGGTCGACCGGCACGGGCAGGCGCGCGTCGCCGTCCCCGCCACCCTGGTCGCCGTGCTCGGCTCGCTCTCCCTCGTGGTGTGCGTCCGCACCCAGGCCCCCGCCTGGACCCTCTTCGCGTCCTACGCCGCCACCGCGACCACGCCCAACATCGGCGGCATGTCCCGCGCCCGCTGGACCCACCTGCTCAAGGGCTCCCCCGCCGAACACCACACGGCGATGTCCTTCGAACAGGCCGCCGACGAGCTGGCGTACATGCTCGGCCCGGTGGTCGCCGCGTTCCTCTGCTCCGCCGCGTTCCCGGAGGCGGGCACGCTCGCGGGCGCCTTGCTGCTGCTCACCGGGGTGCTGGTGTTCACGGCCCACCGGGCGACGGAACCCCCGCCGTCGCCCGCGGTCCGGGGAGCCTCCCCGCTGCGGACCCTGAAGTGGCTGCTGCCGCTGTTCTTCGTCCTCGGCACGATGTTCGGCTCGCTGGAGATCACTTCCGTCGCCCACCTCGGCTCCCACGGCCTCGGTGCGCTCTCGGGCCCGGTCCTCGCCCTCCAGGCGGCCGGTTCCTGCGCGGCCGGCCTGCTCTACGGAACCCTCCGCCCGCGCGGACTCCCCACCTGCCTGGCCGCCCTGGCCGCCGCCATGACCCTGCCCTGGGCCGCCGCGGCCACCGGCTCGCTGGTCCCGCTGGCCCTGGCGCTGCTGCTGGCCGGCATGGCCACGGCTCCGGTCATGGTCACCGCGATGTCCCGGATCCACGCGGTGACCCCGCCCGGCCGGCTCAACGAGGGCATGACGCTGGCCGTGACCGCGATCTTCGCCGGTATCGCCGCCGGCTCCGCGACGGCCGGCTCGGCGATCGACCACCTCGGCACGACCGCCCCGTACGCCCTCCCGGCGGCGGCGGCGCTGCTGGCGCTCCTCCTCGGCGCGAGAAGAGTACTCGTACCAGTTTCCTGTACGAGAGTGGTACCGTAAATGAGTACCGTCGAGAATGGAGTGACGCCATGTCCATAAGCGCCAGCGAAGCCAGGGCGACCCTCTTCCCGCTCATCGAGCGTGTCAACACCGACCACACTCCGGTGCGCATCACCTCCAAGAGCGGCGACGCCGTCCTCATGGCCGCCGACGACTACGACTCGTGGCAGGAGACCGTCTATCTGCTCCGCTCCCCGGAGAACGCGAAGCGCCTGATGGAGGCGGTCGCCCGCGACCGCGAGGGCGCGCCCATGGTCACCAGGACACTGGACGAGCTGAGGGAGATGGCCGGGGGCGAGGAGTGAGGAGCATCCACTTCGACCCCGCGGCCTGGGACGACTTCCTCTTCTGGCTGTCCGCGGACCGGAAGATGGCCCGCAGGATCACCCGCCTGATCGGTGAGATCCAGCGCGACCCCTTCGGTGGCATCGGCAAGCCCGAGCCCCTGAAGGGCGAGCTGTCGGGCTACTGGTCCCGCCGGATCGACGACGAACACCGGCTCGTCTACCGGGCGGACGAGAAGGAAGTGAAGATCCTGAAGGCCCGCTACCACTACTGACAGGACACGACAAAGGCCCCGCAGCCTGACGGCCGCGGGGCCTTTGCCCAACATGGGGGTTGTGGAGATGGCGGGAATCGAACCCGCGTCCAACGGTGCAGAAGTAGGGCTTCTCCGAGCGCATTCCGCTGCGCTTTTCTCGGCCCCGGAGATCACACGGACAAGTCTCCGACGGGCTCAGTCACTGTTTGATTTCCCTCTATCCCCCGTGACCGGAGTTAGAGGTTTAGATCCCTAATTGACGCCAGGATCCGGACCGGGACCACTTCCGGGCTGACGCTCCTCACAGAGGCTTCAGCTCACTGTTATTAGGCAGCGAGGGTGAAGCGGGAGTTATCGCTCTTGGAGTTGGCGATTATTGTTTGCGACATATGGTTAACGAGATCATTGCCGCTTCCTCGGCTCGCTTCCCCTACATCGACATCCGCTGTCGAAACCGATCATCCCCATGTTTCACGCTATTCAGTTAGGCAGCAGATCCTGGCGGCTCCACCGGTCGTACCGGTCTCGTCAGGTCCTGCTCTCGCAGCCACCACCCGCAAGCGCGTGGTGCTGACGCCATCGTACGCGAAGTGGACCGCGGTGTGCCAGAAGATTAAAGCTGGCCGCGCTCCTTGCGCTTGACGGCCGAGATCACCCGGTTCGTCTCGCGCGTGTCCTGCTTCTCGCGCAGGGACTGCCGCTTGTCGTACTCCTTCTTGCCCTTCGCCAGCGCGATCTCGATCTTCGCCCGGCCGTCCTTGAAGTACAGGGAGAGCGGCACGATCGTGTTGCCCGTCTCCCCGGTCTTCGAGTCCAGCTTGTCGATCTCCTCGCGGTGCAGGAGGAGCTTGCGCTTGCGCCGCGCGCTGTGGTTGGTCCAGGTGCCCTGGCTGTACTCCGGCACGTGCACGTTGTAGAGCCAGGCCTCGCCGCTCTCCACCGACACGAACCCGTCCACCAGCGAGGCACGGCCCTGGCGCAGGGACTTGACCTCGGTACCTGTGAGCACGAGACCGCACTCGTAGGTGTCGATGATCGTGTAGTCGTGCCGCGCCTTCTTGTTCTGGGCGATCAGCTTGCGCCCTGTTTCCTTAGCCATAGTGCGGTCATTTTCGCACTACGGACCCACCCCGAGGCCACTCAATACCCTGCGGGCCCGGTCCTCGGCCCCGTCCGCCGCCGTCAGGTCCGGGGCGATGCCGCCGCCGTCCGGGCTCCGGCCGCCCGGAGTCCGGTACGTACCCACCGTCAGCTCCGCCACCGAACCGTCCGCGAGCTCCGTCGGCATCTGCACCGAGCCCTTGCCGAAGGTGCGGGTGCCGACCGCCACCGCGCGGCCCCGGTCCTGGAGGGCGCCGGTCACCAGCTCGGCCGCGCTCATCGTGCCGCCGTCGATCAGCGCCACCAGCGGCCGGGCCGTGTCGCCGCCCGGGGCGGCGTACAGGGCGTGCTGGTCGCCCCGCACGTCGTACGTCGCCACGAGCCCGCCGTCCAGGAAGGCGGAGGCGGCCGTCACCGCCTCGGTCACCAGACCGCCGGTGTTCCCGCGCAGGTCGAGCATGAAGCCGCCGCCGGGCGGGGCGGCGCGGACGGCGGCGCGGACCCGTTCCCCGGAGCCCCGGGTGAAGGAGGCCACCTTGATGACGGTGATGCCGCCCGGGATCTCCCGGACGCTCACCGGTTCGGTGCGCAGTTCCTCGCGCCGCACGGTCTCGGTGAGGCCGGCCCCGTCCCGGGCCAGCTCCAGCACGACGGGGGTGCCGGCCGCCCCGCGCAGCAGGGCCACCACCTGGGCGACCCGCAGCCCGGTCACGCCCTGCCCGTCGATGCGCAGCAGCCGGTCCCCGGCGCGCAGGCCGGCCCGGTCGGCGGGGCCGCCGGGCTGGACCCGGTCGATCGCGATGCGGTCGTCGCGCGTCCGCACGGCCCACAGGCCCACCCCGGTCCAGCGGCCGTCGAGCTCCTCGGAGAAGGCCTCGTACTCGCTCTGGTCGTACACCATGCCCCAGCGGTCCCCGCTGCGGCTGACCACGTCCTCGGCGGCCTCCTTGCCGGACTTGCCCTCGGCGGCGGCCTCCGCGGCGGCCCGGGCCACCGCGTCCCGGTCGGCGGTGCCCGCCCCGGCAGGCGCCCCGGACGCCCCCTCCCCGCCCCGCCCGGAGGCCGTCCCGCGGGAGCCCTGGCCCGTGAGGGGTCCCGTACGGGCCGACAGGACGGACGAGGAGGCGGCCCCGTCACCGCGGCCGGGGACCCAGCTGCCCGTGCAGGCCCCGGCGCCGACGGCCGCGCAGAAGGCCAACGTCAATGCGGCCCCGCGACGCAGGTCGCGGGGCCGGAGACAGAGGGCGGGCAGAGCCGGCATGGCGCCGAGTCTAGGACAAGCCCCGCGGCGGCACGGAGGGTTGACCGTTCCGCCCGCGGGGCACTCGTCACACCTTCAGGTACTTGCGCAGAGCGATGAAGGCGGCCAGCGAGGGCATCAGCACGCCGATGACGAGCACCAGCGGCAGCTTGGTCAGGACCGAGTCCCAGCCGATGAAGTTGATGAGCTCCATCTTGTCGCGCAGCGCGGCACCGTGGTCGATCACGAAGTACTGCCCCGCGCCGAGCATGCCGCAGGCGAGCAGGGCCCCGATGAGGCCGGCGAAGGCGGCCTCCATGATGAACGGCACCTGGATGTAGAAGCTGGACGCGCCCACGAGCCGCATGATCCCGGTCTCACGCCGACGGCTGAAGGCCGAGACGCGCACCGTGTTGACGATCAGCAGCAATGCCACGATCAGCATGATCAGCATGATGCCGAGGGCGGCCACGTTGAGGTAGCCGAGGAGTCGGAAGAGGTTGTCCAGGACGGTGCGCTGGTCCTCGACCGACTGGACGCCGTCGCGGCCGGAGAAGGAGGTGGTGATCACCTTGTACTTCTCGGGCTGCTTGAGCTTCACCCGGAAGGACTCGGGCATCTGGTCCGGGGTGATGGACGCGGCCAGGGCGGTGTGCCCGAACTGCTCCTTGTAGTGCTTGAAGGCCTCGTCGGAGGATTCGTAGATGACGTTCTCGACGAGGTCCATGCCCTTGAGCTCGGTCTCCAGGGCCTGCTTCTGCTCCGGCGTCACCGCGCCCTTGGAGCAGGAGGCGCCGTTGGTGGCCTCGGCGTCGTTCTTGTTGCAGAGGTAGATCGAGACGTTGACCTTGTCGTACCAGTACCCCTTCATCTTGCTCACCTGGTCGCGCATGAGCAGGGAGCCGCCGAAGAGGGCCAGCGACAGGGACACGGAGATGATGACCGCGAAGGTCATGGTCAAGTTGCGGCGGAGACCGACCCCGATCTCCGACATGACGAACTGGGCGCGCATCGCGTCTCAGGAGCCTTTCAGTGCTGGTAGCCGTAGACGCCGCGCGACTGGTCGCGGACGAGACGGCCCTGCTCGAGTTCGATGACGCGCTTGCGCATCTGGTCGACGATCTGCTGGTCGTGGGTCGCCATGATCACGGTGGTGCCGGTCCGGTTGATCCGGTCCAGCAGCTTCATGATGCCGACGGAGGTCTGGGGGTCCAGGTTGCCGGTGGGCTCGTCCGCGATCAGCAGGGCCGGGCGGTTGACGAAGGCGCGGGCGATGGCCACGCGCTGCTGCTCACCACCGGAGAGCTCGCCGGGCATCCGGTCCTCCTTGCCGCCGAGGCCGACGAGTTCCAGGACCTGGGGGACGGCCTTCTTGATCTCTCCGCGCGGCCGGCCGATGACCTCCTGCGCGAAGGCCACGTTGTCGGCCACCGTCTTGTTGGGCAGGAGCCTGAAGTCCTGGAAGACGGTCCCCAACTGGCGCCGCATGTGCGGGACCTTCCAGTTGGAGAGTCTGGCGAGGTCCTTGCCCAGGACGTGGACCTGGCCCTGGCTCGCCCGCTCCTCACGCAGGATGAGCCGCATGAAGGTGGACTTGCCGGAGCCGGAGGACCCGACCAGGAAGACGAACTCGCCCTTCGCGATGTCCAGCGAGACATCTCTGAGTGCGGGACGGCTCTGCTTCGGGTAGGACTTGGAGACGTTGTCGAATCGGATCACGGTGTGCACCACGGTCGCCGGGAGTAGGTGAGCGTGACCATACGCGAACGGGCGCGAGGTGTGGACCCGAGGTCCGGAGTTGCCCGATATATCCCCTGGTCCGAGGGGTGCGCGACCGCGATTGTACGGACGGGCCGCGCCTAATGTCGGCGGAGCTGGCACAGTGGGAGGGGAACGGACCCGTTCCGCCTGTCGTTGTAACCGAGGGGACGAAAGGAGGAGCGCATGACATTTGACCGGCTCGTGTGCGCGAACTGCGCCGCACCCGTCAGCCAGGGCCGCTGCCCGGTGTGCCGGGCGAGCAGGCAGCGCCTCCAGCAGGAGGGCCCCTCCGGCGGCCTGAACCCGGCGGCGCTCATCGCCCTGCTGGTGATCCTGGTGGCCGCTGTGGCACTGGTGGCCCAGCACACGGTGTAGTTCCTGGAACCGCCACGTCCCGATCGAAGAGCACCCGGCTCAGCAGAAGGGCCCGGACACCTGCGCGCAGGTGTCCGGGCCCTTCGTGTCCGCTCGCGCGGGGCGTCCGACCAGCGGTCGCCGTCCCGCTTACGCGGTCTGTTCCTGCTGCTTGCGCCAGCGGATGCCCGCCTCGAGGAAGCCGTCGATCTCCCCGTCGAGCACCGCCTGCGGGTTGCCGACCTCGAACTCCGTCCGCAGGTCCTTGACCATCTGGTACGGGTGCAGGACGTAGGACCGCATCTGGTTGCCCCAGGAGCTGCCGCCGTCCTTGAGGGCGTCCATCTTGTCCTTCTCCTCCTGGCGGCGCCGCTCGAGCAGCTTGGCCTGGAGGACGTTCATGGCGCTGGCCTTGTTCTGGATCTGCGAGCGCTCGTTCTGGCAGGACACCACGATGCCGGTCGGCAGGTGCGTGATGCGCACCGCCGAGTCGGTGGTGTTGACGCCCTGGCCGCCGGGGCCCGAGGCGCGGTAGACGTCGACGCGCAGCTCGCCCTCGTCGATCTCGACGTGGTCGCTGGACTCGACGACCGGCAGCACCTCGACGCCCGCGAAGGAGGTCTGGCGGCGGCCCTGGTTGTCGAAGGGTGAGATCCGGACGAGGCGGTGGGTGCCCTGCTCCACGGAGAGGGTGCCGTACGCGTACGGGGCCTTGACCACGAAGGTGGTCGACTTGATGCCGGCCTCCTCCGCGTACGAGGTCTCGTAGACCTCGGTCGGGTAGCCGTGGCGCTCGGCCCAGCGCAGGTACATGCGCTGCAGGCGCTCGGCGAAGTCGGAGGCGTCCACGCCGCCGGCCTCGGCACGGATGTTGACCAGTGCCTCGCGCTCGGAGTACTCGCCGGAGAGCAGGGTGCGGACCTCCATCTCGTCCAGCGCCTTGCGCACGGAGACCAGCTCGGCCTCCGCCTCCGTAAGGGTGTCCGCGTCGTCCATCTCCTGGGCGAGCTCGAACAGCACCGCGAGGTCGTCGATGCGTCCCCGCAGGTTCTCGGTCTTGCGGACCTCGGCCTGGAGGTGCGAAAGCTTGCTCGTGATCTTCTGGGCGGCTTCCGGGTCGTCCCACAGGGACGGCACGGCGGCCTGCTCCTCGAGCACGGCGATCTCCGCCCTCAGCTTGTCGAGGTCCAGGACGGCCTCGATCGACCCCATGGTCGAGGAGAGGGACTTCAGCTCTTCGGAAACATCGACGACTGCCACGGGTCCAGCGTAGCCGGTCCCCGGGGGCCGCTCTCCGGGCAGGCCGAATCACCCGTTCTGATGGCGAGGCGAACGGGCGTACGCTCACCGTATGACCGTCCTCCTCGTCAAGCGCCGCCATGTGGACCACATGCGCGTCACGACGACGAGCTGTCTGCCGCCGGACCTGCTCCAAGCCTGATCCACCCCGATCCGACTTGGTCCTGCTACGCGGCCCCAGCGGTCCCCGGCGCCAACCCTGCCGGCGGCCCCTCCCCAGCCGCGGCCCCCGCCACCCCTGGGGACAGGACCCCGTGACATCCGAAACGGAGCCGTCATGCAGTCCGCGCCTTCCTCCGACTCCTCGTCGTCCTTCCCGTCCTCCGCCGCGCCGTCCGCGCCGCACCCCTCGCTTCCGGTGCTGGACCTCTCCCGGGCCGACGATCCCGCCCTGCGCGACTCCTTCCGCGAGCAGCTGCACGCGGCCGCCCGGGACAGCGGCTTCCTGCACCTGACCGGGCACGGCGTCACCGCCGCCGAGACCTCCCGCATCCTGGACATGACCAGGGCCTTCTTCGCGCTCCCGGAGGCCGACCGGCTGGCCGTGAGCAATCTGAACTCCCCGCACTTCCGCGGGTACACCCGCATCGGGCACGAGCTGACGGGCGGCTCCTCCGACTGGCGGGACCAGCTGGACGTGGGCGCCGAGCGGCCGGCGCCGGCGGTGGGGCCGGACGACCCGGCGTACCTGTGGCTGGAGGGCCCGAACCAGTGGCCGGCGGCGCTGCCGGAGCTGCGGGCCGTGGTGCTGGAGTGGCAGTCCCGGCTGGCGGCGGTCGCCCACCGCCTGCTCCGGGAGCTGCTGGCCTCGATCGGCGCGCCCTGCGACTTCTTCGACGCGGCCTTCGCCGACCGCCCCCACCTGCACACGAAGCTGATCCGGTATCCGGGATCCGCGCCCACGGGCGCCGACCAGGGGGTCGGGGCCCACAAGGACTACGGCTTCCTGACCCTGCTCCTGCAGGACTCGGTGGGCGGGCTCCAGGTGGTACGGGACGGGGCCTACGTCGACGTACCGCCGCTGCCGGGGGCCTTCGTGGTCAACCTGGGCGAGCTGTTGGAGATCGCGACCGAGGGGTACCTGACGGCGACGGACCACCGGGTCGTCAGCCCGCAGGGATCGGTGGAGCGGTACTCGGTGCCGTTCTTCTACAACCCGCGGCTGGACGCGGTGGTGGAGACGGTCCCGGGCGACTACCTGCGGTCGGCGCCGGGGGTCGCGCACGACGCGTCGAACCCGCTGCACGCGGAGTACGGCCGCAACGAGCTGAAGGGCTGGGTCCGCGCCCACCCGAAGGTGGCGCGGCGCTGGCATCCGGAGCTGGTGGGCGCGTAGGCCCGCGCCCACGCGCTCCCGCCGGACATCACCGGGCACCACACCACGGAGCCGAGGGGATACGGGGCTACGGGGCCACGGCGGCTACGGGGCGGTCGAGCTCGACTGCTTGCCGTCCTGGGGCGGCGGGGACTTCGAGTCCGAGGAGGCCGCGAGCCAGCCGCCCACACCGAGGGCGGCGGCCAGTGCGACGGCCGCCACCGACAGCGCGAGCCGCCGCTTGCGCACCGTCTCGGCCCGGTGCCGCGCGGAGCCCGGCCGGTGGCCGCCCGCGGGCCGCGGGACCCGGGCGGTCCCGAGCGCGCCGCCCGCCAGCTCGTCCGGCCCCGGCACCCGCATGGACGTGTGGGTGTCGCGGTTGGAGTCGGTCGAGGAACCGGAGCCGGGCACGAGCGGGACCACGCCCCGCCGCCGGACCGGATCGCCCGCGGACTCCGGCTCCGGCGACTCGGCCGGCTCCGGCTCGTCCGGCTCGTCCACGTCCAGCGGCGGCATCCCGGCCAGCAGCGGCTGCAGGTCCCGCAGGCGCAGCGAGAGCTCCGAGGCGCGCAGCCGCGAAGCGGGGGCCTTCGCCAGGCACTGCACCATCAGCTGCCACAGCTCGTCGGGGATCCCCGGCAGCGGGACCACGGTCTCGGTCACGTGGCGGCGCAGGACCGCCCCGGGGTGCCCGCCGCCGAACGGCGTGAAACCCGCCAGCAGCTCGTAGAGGACGGTGGCGAGGGCGTATATGTCCACCGCCGCGCGCGGGGGCAGCCCCTCCACGATCTCGGGCGCCAGGTAGTCGGGCGTCCCGATAATCCGCGTGGTGGGGGCGGACACCCGTCCGCCGGAGGTCCGCCGCGGGGAATCGATGAGCTTCGCCACGCCGAAGTCGGTGAGCAGTGCCGGATGCGCGCCGCCGGGCCCGAGCGGGCCCTGCATGTCGAGCAGGACGTTCTCCGGTTTGACGTCCCGGTGCACGACCCCGGCCGCGTGCGCCGCGGCCAGCGCGTCCGCGACGTCCGCGACGATGGCGACGGCCGCCTCGGGGGCGAGCCGCCGCTCGCGGTCGAGGCGCGTGCGCAGGTCCGTACCGCGCACGAGGTCCATGACGAGGGCGAGGTCGTTTCCGTCCACGACGAGGTCGCGGACGGAGACGACGTGCGGGTGCTCCAGGCCGAGCAGCGCGCTGCGCTCCTGGACGAACCGTCCGACGAGTTCCTGGTCGGACGCGAGGTCCTCGCGCAGCAGTTTGACGGCGACGGGGCCGTCCGGCCCCTCGCCCAGCCATACCGTGCCCGCGCTGCCGCGCCCCAGGATCTGGTGCGCGGTGTACCGGCTGCCGATCTTCCGTGCCAAGACTGCTCCCTCAGCGGCTGGCGTACGTGCCAAAGCTACGCGGCCGGGTGGGGGTTGGAGTCCACGGATCGCGGCGACCTTCACTTCTGCGGGCGAAATCACGTCCCAGAAGTCGACAAATCCACGAAGTCAGTGCTTCGGGGTCCGGTTCGGGCCGGTTCAGGGGGTCGTACCGCCCGTGGAGTCGCCGATCGTGCCGACCCAGTCCGCGACGTCCGAGCCCCAGGTCCACACCTGGTCCCACCAGCCCCGGCCGGTGCCGACCCACTCCTGGAGCGGGGTCAGCTCCCAGACCAGCCAGCCGGCGACGAAGAACACGAGGATCAGCACCAGGCAGCCCTTCAGGCAGCCCAGACCCGGGATCTTGACCGGGTTCGCGCTGCGGCGACGGGGTTCGCGCGGTTCCCGCTCGACCGGCTGCTGCCGCGGCGGCGGGCCCTGCGGCGGCTGCTGCTGCGGCTGGCGGTACTGCGGCTGCCCCTGTTGCTGCGGCTGCTGGTACTGCTGGGGCTGGTGCTGCTGCGGCTGGTAGTGCTGCGGCGGGGGCGGTGGCGCGTACTGCTGCTGACCGTACTGCGGGGGCTGGCCCTGCTGGGGCCGCTGCTGCTGCCCGTACTGCTGCTGCCCGTACTGCTGCTGTTGGGGCGGCGGCCCCTGCCGGTACGGCTGCTGCTGCTGAGGCTGCTGGGGCCGCTGCTGGGGAGCCTGCGACGGGGGTGCCTGGCGCTGCGGCCGCCTGCGCAGCGGGTCCTCGCTCGGGTCGAGGTACTGCATCTGCGTCTGCTCGTTGCGGTCGCGGGCCGCCCGCATCTGCGATTCCCACGGGTGCGGCTGGTCCGGCCGCTGCACGGGCGGCATCACCGAGGTGGGATCCGCGCCCGGTGCGCCGCCCGGGCCGCCCGGGCCGCCCGACCCGCCGGTGGAGGGCAGCACGGACGTGGCGTCGGCCGCGCCGACCGGCGGCAGCACGCTGGTCATGCCGTTGGGGTCGTAGGCCCCCATCGGGGAGGCCCCGGCGCCGGGCAGCACCTGCGTCGCGTCAGAGGAGGCGTGCCCGCCCGGGGTCGCGGGGACCGGCGCGGGCGAGGTGTCCGGCGCGAGCAGCGCGCCGACGCCGAGGGCCGCCTCGACCTCGGCGACCGTGGAGTGCACGCCGATGCCGGAGGCCACGACGCGCAGGCCGCGCGCCAGGCTCTGCGCGCTCGGGCGCTCGTCCGGCTCCTTGCGCAGGCAGCGCTCGATGACCGTCCACAGCGGCTCGGGCACGTTCGCCGGCCGCCGCGGCTCCTCGCTGAGGTGGCGGTGCAGGACCTCCAGCGCGGTGCCGCCGGCGAAGGGCGGGCGCCCGGTGAGGAGCTCGTAGAGCAGGATGCCGGCGCCGTAGATGTCGACGGCGGAGGTCTGCGGACGGCCCTCGGCGGACTCGGGGGCCACGTACGCCGGGGTGCCGACGAACTCGTGCGTGCGCGTCAGGCCCGGGGAGTCGGCCAGCCGCGCGATGCCGAAGTCGGTGAGCATCGGCTTCATCTGGCCATCGCGCTCGTCGAGCAGGACGTTGGCGGGCTTCAGGTCGCGGTGGACCACGCCGTCGGCGTGGCTGGCGGCGAGCGCGTCCGCGATCTGGGCGGTCAGCAGGCTCGCGGCGACCGGGGTGAAGGGCCCGTTCTCGCGGAGGTACTTGTGCAGGTCGGGACCGTCGATCAGGTCCATGACCAGGGCGAGGAGATCGCCCTCGACGACGAGGTCGCGGGTGCGGACGATGTTCGGGTGGGTCAGTCGCAGCAGGACGGAGCGCTCGCGCAGGAACCGCATGACGATGTCCGCGTCCTGGGCCAGCTCCTCCTTGAGGACCTTGATGGCCACGGTCTCGCCGGGGTGGCCGGCGACTGCCGCCTCCGCGCCGGCGGCCTCCCGCTGGCGGGCACGCCAGACGGTGCCCGTGGCGCCGCGTCCGAGCGGCTCCTCGAGCAGGTATTTACTGCCGACTGGCCGCACGTCGCGCGCTCCCTGCTGTAGTCGATTTCGGCGATGGTTTTTCCGGCCCACTCTAGGGGGTGTCCCGGAGGAAGACGCCGGGCATCGAAGGTTGGTTGCCGCACATATGCGCGAAGGATGACGATTGCGGCGTATGCCAGGGGCGATTTTGAGCACCCCGGTGTCCGTATCCGATCGGCCCGGTTGCGGGTCCGGTGCGGGACGCCGACCGATCAAGATCACTTGTCGGTGGGCGCCGGGCGTGTCGTCCGCGACAGGTGCGAGGATGCACCCGTACGGAACGGCCGGGACGGGAGCCCCGCCTTCCGGGCAGACCTGACCGGACGACGCGTCCGTGCCGGGTGGGGGCGGACGGGCACGCACGGCATCCATGCCGTCGTCCCGTGGATCCCTGCCGGGCGCACGCACCGCGCACCGCGCAGAAGGGACCGCTGACGGCGATGCAGATCCGGCTGACCGTCCTTGGCTCGGGGTCGCGCAGCGGCCACCACACGGCCGCCACCTCCACCACCTCCGCCGCCGCGCCGGCGAGCTGCGACGTGCTCGTCACCGCGCCCGCCGGCACCGCGCTGTCCGCGGTGGCCTCCGGGCTCGCGGCGACCGTCGGCGGCCCGGACAC
This sequence comes from Streptomyces sp. NPDC006544, assembly GCF_040611715.1. Classification (NCBI taxonomy): domain Bacteria; kingdom Bacillati; phylum Actinomycetota; class Actinomycetes; order Kitasatosporales; family Streptomycetaceae; genus Streptomyces; species Streptomyces sp. NPDC006544. The sequence continues at coordinate 53,632 of NZ_JBEXOV010000022.1, forward strand.
CGGGGGCACGGTCGTGCTGTACGCCGGTACGGAGCGGCTCGATCCCGCCCGGTGCGCACTCGGGGAACCGCCGCTCGTGGACGGGGCGGTGCTCTCGCTGCACCTGCCCGGTCCCGAGGTACTGGCGGACGCCGGACCCGGGGACGTGCCCCGGCTGCACGTCGTGGCCGGACCCGACGCGGGCGGGGTGCACCTGCTGCACCCGGGGGCGATCCGGATCGGCCGCTCGGCCGACGCGGACGTCCCGCTGGACGATCCGGACGTCTCGCGGCTGCACTGCGCCGTCACCGTCCTGCCCGACGGGCGGGTGGCGGTGGCCGACCTCGGGTCGACGAACGGCACGACGCTCGACGCCGCGGTGGTCGGCGCGGCGCCGGTGGCGCTGGCCCCCGGCGCGCTCCTGCGGATCGGCGAATCCACCCTGCGCCTGGCGGCGGGTCCGACGCCCCCGTCCCTCCCGCTCACCCCGGACCTGGAGGGACACCTCTCCCTCGGCCTGCCGGGCGACGCCCGGACTGCCTCCCCGGGCAGCGGGGACGACGGATCCCGCACCGACGCCACGGCGCACGGCGGGCCCGGGACGGGCCCCGACACGGGAGCCGGCCGGCCCCCGGCCGGCCCGCCCGGCGCGGGGACCGGGGGATCCGGGCCCGGATCCCGTCCGGCGCCCGGCCCCCGGCCGGGCGCGAGCCAGGGCGGTCACGACGGCTCCCCCGGCGAGGGCCCGGGCACCGCCCGGGGATCCGGCGCCCGGCCGGAGGCGAGCCGGGGCCGCACCTCGGGGTCCTCCGGCGGAGGAGCCGGCGGACCCGGGACGGGGACCGGGAGCGGCGATGCCGGCACCTGGCCCGGTAGGGACAACGGCGGCGGCAACGCGGCGGCGGGCCCGTGGTCCGGTACGGACACCCGCGGCGGCAGCGCGGGGACGGACCCCTGGTCCGGTAGGGACACCGGCGGGAGGGACGCGGCTCCCGGCGGATCCGGCGCGGGAGCCCACCTGGGAGCCCCGGGAGCCCCGGGAGCCGGCCCCTGGTCGGGCGCGAGCCGGGCCGGCGGCCCCGGAGGCGCGCCCGGCGGGGCCCACGGCGCCGGACCGACGCCACCGGGGTCCTTCCCCCACCAGGCTTCCCGGAGCGGGGGCCTCGCCCCCGACCCCGCACGGCCCGAGGCCCGGCACGGCGGGACGGACGGGGACACCCCCGACGCGGACCCGCGCGGCTCCGGCGCGGAACGGCCCGGCACCGGGCGGCACCACGCGCCCTCCACCGGGGTGGAACACCACGGCGACGGCGGATGGGCGGCGCCCGGCGCCGCCCCCGGCCTCGACCGGGGCGACGGGGGCGGTTCCCCCGAGCCCCGGCGGCCCCGGCGCGGGATCGGCGCCTGGGCGCGCAAGTGGGTGCGCGGGGAGGACTCCGCGCAGGGGGAGGCCGTCGGTGCGGCGGCGGCCCACGCGGGGGCAACCGCCTCCGTCGCCGCCCGTCCCGGCGCGGACGATCCGGCCGCGCTGCTGCTCGCCGCCCTCGGCCCGACGCCCCGCCTGTGGGCCGGGCCGCCCGGGCTCGACGTCACGCTCGGCGTCGGCAGCGGGGTCGCGCTCCTGGAGACCGGCGCCCTCGGCATCGCGGGCCCGCGGGCCCGGCTGACCGGAGTCGCCCGCTCCGTCATCGCCCAGCTCGCCGCCCTGCACGCCCCCGGCCAGCGGCTGGAGATCGTGCTGATCGCCGCCGACCGCGGCCGCCCCCTCGCCGAACGCCGCCGCGACTGGGGCTGGCTCGGCTGGCTGCCCCACGTACGGCCCGCGCACGGGCAGGACTGCCGGCTGCTGCTCGCCTACGACCGCGACCAGGCGGCGGCCCGCGTCGGCGAACTGACGCGCCGCATCGACGACGGCCCCCTCGGCACCCACTGGGCCGGCGCCGGTCCGGACGCGGTCCGCGAGGCCGCGCACGCCTATCGCGGCCCGTACACCCTCCTGGTCCTCGACGGGGACCCCGGCGCCGGCGCGCTCCGCGACCTCACCGGCCGCCTCGCCTCGCACGGGCCCGCCGCCGGGATCCACCTGCTCGCGCTCGCCGAGTCCCCGGCCGCGACCCCCGCCTCCCCCGTCGCGGAGACGTACGAGACGGCCTGCGCGGCCACCCCCGCCTTCCGGGACTGTGGCGCGGTCGCCCTCCTCAGCGGCGACGTGGCCACGGCCGTACGAACCTTCGCGGTCCGCGGCGGCAAGCCCGTGCCGCCCGGCGAGACGGCCGTCGCCGACGCCGTGTCGGTCGCCTGGGCCGAGCGGTTCGCCCGCGCCCTGGCCCCGCTGAAGGCCGACTCCCCGCCCACGGAGGGATACCGGCCCACCGCCGCCACCCTCCCCGCGACCTCCCGGCTGCTCGACGAGTTGGGGCTGGCCCGGGCCACCCCGGCCTCCCTGATGGCCCGCTGGGCCGCCGCCACCGACCAGGGGCAGCGCGTCGGCGGCCTCGCCGAGATCGTGCTCGGCACGGGCCGGCGCGGACCGGTGGGAGCCGAACTCGTCACCGACGGACCTCACTTGTTGATCGAGGGACCCGCCGGCAGCGGCCGTACCGAGTTGCTGCGCTCGGTGGCCGCGTCCCTGTCGGCCGCCGCCCGCCCCGACCGGCTCGGCCTGGTCCTCCTCGACGGGGCCGGCGGCGAGCGCGGCGACGGGCTGCTCGCCTGCACCGAGCTGCCCCACGTCTCGGCCCATCTCGTCGCCTCGGACCCGCTGCGCATGCGGGCGTTCGCGCAAGCACTGGGCGCCGAGCTGAAGCGGCGCGCCGAGCTGCTGGACGGGGTGCCGTTCCCCGAGTGGCACGCGCGGCGCGGCGTGTCCGACCGGATGGTCTCGCCCCGCCAGCCCACCCCCGGCGAGCTGCGCGGCGATCTCGAACCCCAGCGCACCGGCACCCTGCGGCTGCGTGCCTCGGCCGTACGCAGCGATCCGGCCGCGGGGCCGAGCCCGCTGCCGCGCCTGGTCGTCCTGGTGGACGACTTCGACGCTCTGGTCGCACCGGGCCTGGGCAGTACGGGCCGTCCCGCCGCCGGGTCGGTGGTGCGCGCGCTGGAGGCGGTGGCCCGCGAGGGAGCCCGGCTGGGTGTGCACCTGGTGGCCACCAGCGCCCGTCCGGACCGGACGGCCGACACCGAACTGGCCCGGCTCACCACCCTGCGCGTGGAGCTCGATGCCCCGGACCAGCCGGCCCCCGGGCGCGGCGTGCTCCGGTACGCCGACGGCCGCACGGTCCCGTTCCAGGGCGGCCGGGTCACCGGCCGGATCCCCCGGACCGCGACGCAGCGCCCGACGGTCGTACCGGTGGAGTGGGAGCGGATGGGCGATCCGCCCGCCCGCCGCCCCGTGCGCGAGCTGGGCAACGGCCCGACCGACCTGGCGCTGCTGGCCAGCGCCCTGGACCGGGCCTCACACCTGGTTTCGGCCGTACCCGTGCTCTTCCCGCCCGCCCCCTGACCGGGCGGGCGGTCCCGCCGGAGGAACAGTAAGCGCGGAGGGCGCGGGAGCGCCGGGAACGCCGGGAGCCCCGGCAGCAGCCTGCCTCGCGTGACGATCGACCGCGGGTCGCGCCCCCGCGCCGGGCCGTCCCGCGTCTCCCGCACCCGGAACGCCCCGCCGCGGGGGACACGTTCGGGTGGCGCGTCCGCGGGACGCCGTGCGGGTCCCCCGTGCGGACCCGGGCGCGCGCCGCTCCGCCCTGCCGGGCCCAGGGGTCCGCGCCGTCCGCGACGGCCGGTTCCCGCGGCGCCCCTCACCAGGGCCTCTCCGCGCAGCCGCGCGGGCCCGGGCCGGCCCGTGCGGACGAACTCGCCGGAGGCCGGGGCCCCTTCGGGGCGCGGCTCGACGTCCGTCCGGGCCCCGCCGTACGAGGAGCGGGAGGCCGCCCGACGGCTGTCGGGAGCGTGCCGCCGCCCCCCGTACGGGGCCGTCGGATCCGGTGGAAGGCGAGGCGTGCACGAGCTCGGCTCGAGCGGGGCGCTATTGCGAGGGTGGTCGGGTCGGCGTAGACCTTGTGGCACGGGACACACCAGAGCCACACAGGCATCGGGGGCAGAGCCATGCACGGCACGAACACCCGCACCACGACCGGCGCGACGACCGGTACGACGACCGGCGCGAGCGGGACGAGAGCCCGCACGCCGGGCACGAAGGCCCGTACGAGGGCTGCCGCTTGGGCGGCGCTCGCCGCCACCGCCGCGCTCGCCCTCTCCGCGTGCGGCAGCGACAAGGAGCCCGCGAAGGGCACCGACGGCCCCGACACCTCCGCCGGGCCCGCCGTCGCGTTACCTCGTCTGGACGGCGAGAAGCTGGAGGTCGCGGCGGTCTGGACCGGCCCCGAACAGGCGAACTTCACCAAGGTGCTGAAGGAGTTCGAGCAGCGCACCGGCGCCACCGTCACCTTCGTTCCGGCGCAGGACCCGATCGTCACCTTCCTCGGCTCCAAGATCGCGGGCGGCGCCCCGCCGGACGTGGCGCTGCTCCCCCAGGTCGGCGCACTGGTCTCCGCGGTGAAGAACAAGTGGGCGCAGCCGGTCGGCGCCGAGGCGCAGGCCCAGCTCGACAAGAACTACTCGAACGGCTGGAAGTCGCTGGGCGCGGTCGACGGAACCCAGTACGGCGTGTATTACAAGGCCGCCAACAAGTCGTTGATCTGGTACAACGCGAAGGCCTTCGAGGCGGCGGGCGTGACGCCCCCCAAGACCTGGAAGGACCTCGTCACCGCGGCCGACACCCTGTCCGCGTCCGGCACACCGGCGGTGTCGGTGGCCGGCGCCGACGGCTGGACCCTGACCGACTGGTTCGAGAACGTCTACCTCTCCCAGGCCGGTCCGGAGAAGTACGACCAGCTCGCCAAGCACCAGATCAAGTGGACGGACGACAGCGTCAAGCAGGCGCTGACCTCGCTCGCCGAGCTGTTCGGCCGCAAGGACTTCCTGGCGGGCGGCCAGAGCGGGGCGCTCTCGACGGAGTTCCCGAAGTCGGTGACGCAGACCTTCACCGGCGGCGACCGGCCGGCGGCCGCGATGGTCTACGAGGGTGACTTCGTGGCGGTGAACATCGCGCAGACGGAGGCGAAGGTCGGCGAGGACGCCCTGGTCTTCCCCTTCCCCGCGGTCGGCTCCAAGGCCCCGGTGGTCTCGGGCGGCGACGTGGCGGTCGCGCTCAAGCCGTCGAAGGGCGCGCAGGCGCTGCTGACGTTCCTGGCCTCGACGGACGCGGCGAGGGTCCATGCCCGCGAGGGCGGCTTCCTCTCCCCGAACAAGACGCTGGAGCTGAGCGCCTATCCGAACGACATCCAGCGCGACATGGCGAAAGCCCTGATCGCGGCGGGCGACGACTTCCGCTTCGACATGTCGGACCAGGCTCCGGCGGCCTTCGGCGGGACCCCCGGCGCGGGCGAGTGGAAGGCGCTCCAGGACTTCCTGGCGAACCCGTCGGACGTGGCGGGAGCCCAGGCGAAGCTGGAGGCGGACGCGGCCAAGGCTTACGGGAACTGACGTGGCCCCCACCAGAGCCACCGAAGCCACCGAACCCGCCCAGGCCGCCGGTGCGAGCGCCCGGGCCACGGGCACGCCCACCAGGGCGGCCGAGGCCCGGCGCCGCCGGCTGACCGCCGCGGCGTTCCTCCTGCCCTGCCTCGTGCTGCTCGGCGCGCTCGTCGTGCACCCCATCGGCTACTCGCTCTACCGCAGCTTCTTCGACCGCTCGGGCGACGCGTTCGTCGGCGCCGACAACTACCGGGAGATCCTGCACGACGACACCATCCGCACCGCCCTGAAGAACACGGCGGTGTGGGTGGTGCTCGCCCCGACCACGGCGACCGCGCTCGGCCTCGTCTTCGCCGTGCTCACCGAACGGGTCCGCTGGGGAACGGCGTTCAAGCTGCTCGTCTTCATGCCCATGGCCATCTCCATGCTCGCGGCGGGCATCATCTTCCGGCTCGTCTACGACCACGACCCCGACCGGGGCGTCGCGAACGCCGTCTGGGTGGGGGTCCACGACACCTTCGCCGAGTCCTCCGCCTTCCCGAAGGCCCGTCCGGGCCGGGACTCCCCGCTGCTCCCGTCGGACGGGGGCGCGTACGTGACCCGCGATCCGGTACGGGCGGGCGTGCCCGCGGTGATCCCGCTGGTCGGCATCGCCCCGGAGGCCCTGCCCGCCGGGACGCGCCCGGCGAAGGCGGCCGCCGCCGAGCCCGGGAAGGTCACCGGCACCGCCTGGCAGGACTTCACCCGGGGCGGGGGCGGCGCGACGAACGCGGTCGACCCCACCGAGTCGGCGCTCGCCGGGCTGCGGATCGAGGCGGTCAAGGACGGCCGGGTGGTCGACTCGGCGACGGCCCGCGCCGACGGCACCTTCACCCTGTCGGCGAAGGCCGACGGCGCGCGGCTGCGGCTGCCCGCCTCGAACTTCCGCGAGGCGTACGCGGGGGTCGAGTGGCTCGGCCCGTCCCTCGTCACCCCGGCGGTGATCGGGGCGTACGTATGGATGTGGGCCGGGTTCGCGATGGTGCTGATCGGGGCCGGACTGGCGGCCCTGCCGCGCGAGCTGCTGGAGGCGGCGCGCGTGGACGGGGCGAGCGAGTGGCAGGTGTTCCGGCGGATCACCGTGCCGCTGCTGGGTCCCGTCCTGGCGGTCGTCCTCGTCACCCTGGTCATCAACGTCATGAAGGTCTTCGACCTGGTCTTCGTGATCGCGCCGGGCGCCGTGCAGGACGACGCCAACGTCCTCGCGCTCCAGCTGTACCGGACCTCCTTCGGTACGGACGCCGATCCGGGGCTCGGATCCGCCATCGCCGTCCTGCTGCTGGTGCTGGTGGTCCCCGTCATGGCCTACAACATCCGCCGGATACGCCGGGAGGCCCGCCGATGAACACCCTGCGAGGCATCACCTCCCGCGCGGCCGGCGGTGCGCTGCGCGTCTTCCTGGTCCTGGCGGGGCTGTTCTGGCTGCTGCCCACCCTCGGCCTGCTGATCTCCTCCTTCCTCGCCCCCACCGACCTGAACCGGGGCGGCTGGTGGCAGGTGCTGAGTGCACCCTCGCGCCTGACGGCGGACAACTACGGGCGGCTGCTGGCCAACGACACCATCACCGGCTCCCTGCTGAGCACGGCGGCCATCGCCGTCCCCGCCACGCTCCTGGTCCTGGCCCTGGGCGCGTTCGCCGGATACGCCTTCGCCTGGCTGGAGTTCCCCGGCCGGGACGGGCTGTTCCTGCTGGTGGTCGCGCTGCTGGTCGTACCCGTCCAGGTGGCGCTGATCCCCGTCTCCGAACTCTTCGGTTCCATCGGGCTGTTCGAGACGACCGCCGGGGTGGTGCTGTTCCACACGGCGTTCGGGCTGCCGTTCGCGGTGTTCCTGCTGCGCAACTTCTTCGCGGAGATCCCGCGCGAGCTGCTGGAGGCGGCCCGCCTCGACGGGGCGGGCGAACTGCGGCTCTTCGCCCGGGTGGTGCTGCCGCTGGGCGGTCCGGCGATCGCCTCGCTCGGCATCTTCCAGTTCCTGTGGGTGTGGAACGACATGCTCGTCGCGCTGGTCTTCGCGGACTCGGCGCACCCGCCCGTCACCGTCGCGCTGCAGCAGCAGGTACGGCAGTTCGGCAACAACATCGACGTGCTCGCGCCCGGCGCGTTCCTGTCGATGCTCGTGCCGCTGATCGTCTTCTTCGCCTTCCAGCGGCAGTTCGTCTCGGGGGTGATGGCGGGAGCGGTCAAATAGCGCCGCAGGGACCCTGGATCATGCGGCTGACGTGCGGCCTCGACGCCGCGCAACCCGAATGCCGCACCCTGCGTAACCCGATCGCCACGCCGGGGGTTCCTGGGCCATATGCCCGCGCCGACCCCTGGATGTGCCGTGCCCCGGTTCAGCGTCATCGTGCCCGCGTACAAGGTCCAGGCGTACCTCCAGGAGAGTCTGGACTCGGTCCTGACCCAGTCGTACCCGGACCTCGAACTGATCGCGGTCGACGACGCCTCCCCGGACGCCTGCGGTTCGATCATCGACGACTACGCCGCCCGGGACCCCCGGGTGACCGCCGTGCACCTGGCGCACAACCTCGGCCTCGGGCCGGCCCGCAACGCGGGCCTGGCCCGGGCGACGGTGACTACCTGATCTTCCTGGACGGGGACGACACCCTCGCCCCGGGCGCACTCCAGGCCGTCACCGACCGGCTGAAGGCCGCCGGCTCCCCGGACGTCCTCGTCTACGACTACGCGCGCACCTTCTGGACCGGGGAGCTGGTGCGCAACCGGCTCTCCCGCCGCCTCTGCGAGGACGGCCCGGCCAGCTTCCGGCTCGCCGACCGCCCGGCGCTGCTCGGCATGCTGATGGTGGTGTGGAACAAGGCCTACCGCCGCGAGTACGTGGAGCGCGAGGGCCTCACCTTCCCGCCCGGGTTCTACGAGGACACCCCCTGGACCTATCCCGCGCTCCTCGCGGCGGAGTCCGTCGCCGTCCTGGACCGGGTGTGCGTCCACTACCGCCAGCGCCGCACCGGCTCGATCCTGACCACCAGCAGCAGGCGCCACCTGGACGTCTTCGACCAGTACGACCGCGTCTTCGGCTACCTCGCCACCCGCCCCGAGCTGGAGCGCTGGCGGCCCGCCGTGCACCGGCGGATGGCCGAGCACTTCTGCACCCTGTACGCCGACCCGCGCCGGCTGCCGCGCACGGCCCGCGCCGAGTTCTTCGCCCGCGCCTCGGCCCTGCTGCGCCGCTACCGCGTCCCGGGCCCCCGCCCGCTGTCCCTGAGCCGCACGGACCGGACCCGCCACCTCCTGATGCGCCTGGGCACGCGGCGCACGTACCGCCTGCTGTCCCTGCTGCGCTCGGCCTCGCTCACCGCGGGCCGCGCGGGCGCCGCCCTGGGACAGGGCCTGCGCGAAGCGGCCCTGCGCCTGTACTACCGCGCGCAGCGCCTGCTCCCGCTCCGCCCGGAACTGGCGGTCTTCTCCGCGTACTGGCACGGCGGTTACGCCTGCAACCCGGCGGCGATCGAGGCCAAGCTCCGCGAACTCGCCCCGCGCATGCGCACCGCCTGGATCTGCGATCCCGCGCACGCCTCGACCCTGCCCCGTGAGACGGCCCTGCTGCGCCCCGGCTCGGCGGCGTACTGGACGGCCCTGGCCCGCGCCACGTACCTGGTCACGAACGTCAACTTCGAACGCACGCTGGTCAAGCGCCCCGGCCAGATCCTCGTCCAGACCCAGCACGGCACCCCGCTCAAGCGGGTCGGCCTCGACCTCCAGGACCGGCCGGCGGCGACCCCGACCACGGACTTCGCGGGCCTGCTGCGCGGCGCCGACCAGTGGGACTACCTGCTCTCGGCGAACCGCCACTCCACGCTCGTCTGGGAGAAGGCGGTCCCGTCCTCGTACACCACCCTCGAGTACGGCTACCCCCGCAACGACGTCTTCCACCGGGCCACCCGGGCGGACGTCCTCGAGCTGCGCGAACGCCTCGGCATCCCGCCGGGTTCCGTCGCGGTCCTGTACGCGCCGACCCACCGCGACTACCGGCGCAGCCGGCCGGAGCACCTGGACTTCGAGCGGATCCTGCGCGACCTGGGCCCGCGCTACACGATCCTGACCCGCACGCACCTGACGTACGCGGGCTCGCCGTCCCCCGACCCGCACCCCCGCCTGCTGGACGTCTCGGCCCACCCCTCGGTGGAGGAACTCTGCCTGGCCTCGGACGCCTTGGTGACGGACTACTCGTCACTGATGTTCGACTACGCCTCGCTGGACCGCCCGATCGTGATCCACGCGGACGACTGGGAGGCGTACGAGGCCTCCCGCGGCACCTACTTCGACCTGCGGGCCTTCCCGCCGGGTGCGATCGCCCGGACCGAGGACGAGCTGGTGGACATCTTCGCGACGGGCCACTGGCAGGGCTCGCGCTCGGCGCAGCTGCGGGCGTCGTTCCGGGCGCGCTTCTGCGCGTACGACGACGGCCACGCGGCGGAGAGGGTGGTGCGCCGCGTCTTCCTGAGCCAGCCGGCGTCCCCCGTCGTCCCCCTGGAGGACCGCCGCCCCGCCCCCGCGGCTCCTTCGGCCGCCCCGGAGCCCACCCTGGCCCACCTCACCGCGGGCCGCTGGCCGTAGGCCGCCGGAGCCCCCCGACGCGCGGGCGGGGACGGGCGGGGACGGGCCCGGCCCGTCGGCGCGGCGGCGGCGTGGCTCGTGCCCTGCCCCTGCCCGTCAGGAAGGCGTGTCGGCCGTCAGGCCCGCGACGACGGACCGCGCCAGGCCGTCGAGGTACCCCGCCGGCACGGCGTCCCGCACGACCACCTGCCGCCAGTACAGCGGCCCGATCGCCAGGTCCAGCGCCCGGTCCGCGTCCACCCCCTCGGGCAGCTCGCCCCGCGCGACCGCCTCGGAGACGATTCCCTCCGCCATCCGGCGCTGCCCCTCGAGCAGGGCCCCCCGTACCGCGTCCGCGATCTCCGGGTTGCGGGCCGCCTCCACCAGCAGGTCCGGGATCACCGCCGAGGCCACCGGGTGCCGCAGCACGTGGGACATCACTTCCAGCAGCGCCCGCACGTCCCCGTACAGCGTTCCCGTCGCCGGGACCGGCAGGCCGTCCACGGCGAACGCCCCCACCAGGTCCAGGACCAGGTGGAGCTTCGACTTCCAGCGGCGGTAGACCGCCGTCTTGCCGACCCCCGCCCGCCGCGCGACGCCCTCGATCGACATCCGCGCGAAGCCCACGGTGGCCAGCTCCTCGACCACGGCCGCCCGGATCGCCTCGGTCACGTCCTCGCGCAGGACCGCGGCCCCGGCGGGGGCCCGGCGCGTGGCGGAAGCGGCGGCGGGCGGGGCGGCGGCGGGGGCCGTGGCGGGGTCGGTCGTCATGAGACGAGCATAACCGGTGACGACGATACGGTTGCGTTCCGACGTAGCACGTCCTACCCTCAGCGTAGCGACGATACGGACCCGTTCCGTCCTACGCGCCCACCGGGAAGTGCCCCCGGCGACGCCCCGATCCCGTCGAAAGCGAGCCCGTGACAGTGACCACCGCGCCCCCGGCCCCCGCCGGGGCCCCCGCCGAGGCCCGGGGCCGCACCCCGGACCCGATCGCCGAACTGGCGGCGGCCCACGGCCTGACGCTCAGCGGGGCCCGCCCCACGCTCCCCCGCTACCTCGGACAGCTCTGGGGGCGGCGCCACTTCGTGACCGCCCACGCCACCGCCCGGATGCACGCCCAGTACAGCCAGGCCGGCCTCGGCCAGATCTGGCACCTGGTGACCCCGCTGCTCAACGCGGCCGTCTACTACTTCATCTTCGGCGTGGTCATGCAGGCGAGCCACGGCGTGCCGGACTACCTGCCGTTCCTGCTCACCGGCGTCTTCGTCTGGGACTTCATCGGGAGCTGCGTCAACGCCGCCACCCGCTCCGTACAGGGCAACCTCGGCCTGGTGCGCGCCCTGCACTTCCCCCGCGCCTCGCTGCCCCTGTCCACCGTCGTCCAGCTCTTCCAGCAGCTGCTCGTCACCATGGGCGCACTGATCGTCCTGCTCCTCGCCTTCGGCCAGACCCCCACCCTGAACTGGCTGCTCGTCTTCCCGGCCCTGCTGCTGACGGCCGCCTTCTGCGCCGGCTGCGCCATGATCATGGCCCGGGTCGGGGCGAAGAGCCCGGACGTCAGCCAGCTGATGCCGTTCGTCCTGCGGACCTGGATGTACGCCTCGGGCGTCATGTGGTCCATCGACTCGATGCTCAGGACGGCCGACCTGCCGCGCTGGGTCTCGACGGCCCTCCAGCTCAACCCCGCGGCCGTGTTCATCGACCTGATGCGCTTCGCCCTCATCGACACGTACGGCGCGGACCGGCTCCCGCACCACGTATGGCCGATCGCGCTCGGCTGGGCGCTGATCGTGGGCGTGGGCGGGTTCGTCTTCTTCTGGAAGGCCGAGGAGGAGTACGGCCGTGGCTGACACCGCAAGCGCACCGGCGACCGCGTACGACCCCGCGTCCACGACGGGGACCGCCACCGCGACCGGCACCCGCACCGCCCCGCAGGTCCCTGACACCCGCGTCCCGACCGTCATCGCCGACGGGGTCCACGTGATCTACAAGGTGCACGGCACCGGAGGCCGCAAGGGCGGCGCCTCCGCCGCCCTGAGCCGGCTCTTCTCCCGCAAGGCCGCCCCCGGCATCCGCGAGGTGCACGCCGTGAAGGGCGTCAGCTTCACCGCGTACAAGGGCGAGGCCATCGGCCTGATCGGCAGCAACGGCTCCGGCAAGTCCACCCTGCTGTCCGCCGTCGCCGGCCTCCAGCCGGTGGCCCGCGGCAGGATCTTCTCGCACGGCCAGCCGTCCCTGCTCGGCGTGAACGCCGCCCTGATGAACGATCTGACGGGCGAGCGCAACGTCGTCCTCGGCGGTCTGGCGATGGGCATGACCAAGCAGCAGATCCGCGAGCGCTACCAGGGCATCGTCGACTTCTCGGGGATCAACGAGAAGGGCGACTTCATCTCGCTCCCCATGCGCACGTACTCCTCCGGCATGGGCGCCCGGCTCCGCTTCTCCATCGCCGCCGCCAAGGACCACGACGTCCTGATGATCGACGAGGCCCTGGCCACCGGGGACGCGGCCTTCCAGCGCCGCAGCCAGGCCCGCATCGAGGAGCTGCGCGAACAGGCCGGCACCGTCTTCCTCGTCTCCCACGGCATCGGCACGGTCCGCGAGACCTGCGACCGGGCGATCTGGCTGGAGGCGGGCGTCTTGCGCATGGACGGCCCCTCCGGGGAAGTCTGCGACGCCTACGAGGAGTTCACCCGCGCCCGGTGACCTCGCGCGAACGGGCCGGGCCCGGGACCACGAAGGTCCCGGGCCCGGCCTGTTCGTCGCGCGGGTGCGTCGCAGGTGCGCGCACGGAGCCCCGCGGGGCTACGTGTGCGTCCGCAGCAGCGACCTCATCGTCCGCATCGCGACCGACAGGTTCGCCAGGTCGAAGTCGTCCGACCCCTGGATCTCCTCCAGGGTCGACCGGGCGCGCCCGATGATCGCCGTGTTCTTCTCCTCCCACGCCTTGAAGCGTTCCTCGGGAGTCGAGGCGCCGTTGCCTACCGCCAGCACGTCGGCGGTCAGGGCAGCGTGCGCCGAGAACAGGTCCTCCCGGATGGAGGCACGGGCCATGGACTGCCAGCGGTCCGCCCGCGGCAGCTCGATGATCCGGTCCATGAGCTTGGTGATGTCCAGGCGGTCGGCGAGGTCGTAGTACACCTCGGCGACGGCCAGCGGCTCCACGCCCGTACGGTCCGAGATCGCGACGATGTCCAGCGTCGGGAAGGCCGACGAGAAGCCGGCCACCTTGGCCGCCAGCTCTTCCGGGACGCCCTCGCCGATCAGCTCGGCCATGACGGCCTCGTACCACTCCAGGTCCGCGCCGCGCACCAGCTTCGCCAGCTCCGACCAGACCCGCTCCACGCGGTCGGCGAAGAACTCGATGGTCCCGGTGATCTCGAGCGGCTGCGGCCGGTTGTTCAGCAGCCAGCGCGTGCCGCGCTCGACCAGGCGCCGCGAGTGCAGCCGCACCCGGGTCTGGACGTCCGCGGCGACCTTGTTGTCGAGGGCCTCCACGTCGTCCCACACCCCGGCCAGCCCGAAGATCTCGCGGGCCGCGAGCTGCGCCCGGACGATCTCCTCCAGGGAGGCCCCGGTCTCCTCGCGCAGACGGTGCAGGAAGGTCGAGCCACCGCTGTTGACGGTGTCGTTGACCAGCACCGTGGTGATGATCTCGCGGCGCAGCGCGTGCCCGTCGACCTGCTCGGGGAACTTCGTGAGCAGCGCGGCGGGGAAGTAGGCGTGCAGCAGGCGGGCGAGGTACGGGTCGTCCGGCAGCTCGGTGTGGATGAGCTCGTCCGCCACCGTGATCTTGGTGTAGGCGAACAGGACGGCCAGCTCCGGCTGGGTCAGGCCCCGGCCGGTGTTGAGCAGTTCGCGGATCTGCCGGTCGTTGGGCAGGAACTCCAGCGCGCGGTCCAGCAGGCCGTCACGGCCCAGGCGGCGCATGAAGCGCTGCTGGGCGTGGAGCAGGCTGGGGGCCTGGGCCGCGCCGTTGGCCAGCGCCACGTTCTGCGCGTAGTTGTTGCGCAGGACGAGCCGGCCGACCTCGTCGGTCATCTCGGCGAGGAACTTGTTGCGCTGCTTGACGGTCAGGTCGCCGTCGGTGACCACCGAGTTCAGCAGGATCTTGATGTTCACCTCGTGGTCGGAGGTGTCCACGCCCGCGCTGTTGTCGATGGCGTCGGTGTTGACCTTGCCGCCCTCGCCGCCGGCGCCGCTGCGGGCGAACTCGATGCGGCCGAGCTGGGTCAGACCCAGGTTGCCGCCCTCGCCGATGACCTGGGCGCGCACATCGGAGCCGTTGACGCGGATGGCGTCGTTGGCCTTGTCGCCGACGTCCGCGTGGGTCTCGGCCGTCGCCTTGACGTACGTGCCGATGCCGCCGTTCCACAGCAGGTCCACCGGGGACTGCAGGATCGCCTTCATCAGGTCGGCCGGGGTCATCTTCGTGACGCCCGCCTCGATGCCCAGGGCCTCGCGGACGTGGGCGTTGACCGGGATGGCCTTCGCGCTGCGCGGGTGGATGCCGCCGCCCGCGGACAGCAGCGAGGTGTCGTAGTCGGCCCACGAGGAGCGCGGCAGCTCGAACAGGCGCCGGCGCTCGGCGTACGAGGTGGCCGCGTCCGGGTCCGGGTCGATGAAGATGTGCCGGTGGTCGAAGGCGGCGACCAGGCGGATGTGCTCGGAGAGCAGCATGCCGTTGCCGAAGACGTCGCCGGACATGTCGCCGACGCCGACGACGGTGAAGTCCTGCGTCTGGGTGTCATGCCCGAGCTCGCGGAAGTGCCGCTTGACGGACTCCCAGGCGCCGCGGGCGGTGATGCCCATGCCCTTGTGGTCGTAGCCGGCCGAGCCGCCGGAGGCGAAGGCGTCGCCGAGCCAGAACCCGTAGGACTCCGCGACGCCGTTGGCGATGTCGGAGAACGTCGCGGTGCCCTTGTCGGCGGCGACGACGAGGTAGGTGTCGTCCTCGTCGTGGCGGACCACGGCCTTGGGGTGGACGACCTCGCCGCCGACCAGGTTGTCGGTGATGTCGAGCAGCGCCGAGATGAAGATCTTGTAAGAGGCGATGCCCTCGGCGAGCCACGCGTCGCGGTCCACCGACGGGTCGGGGAGGTTCTTCGCGACGAAGCCGCCCTTGGCGCCGACGGGCACGATGACGGTGTTCTTCACCATCTGCGCCTTGACCAGGCCGAGGATCTCCGTACGGAAGTCCTCGCGCCGGTCGGACCAGCGCAGACCGCCTCGGGCGACCTTGCCGAAGCGCAGGTGGACGCCCTCGACGCGCGGGGAGTACACCCAGATCTCGAAGGCGGGGCGCGGGGCCGGCAGGTCCGGGATGGCCTGCGGGTCGAACTTCATCGACACGTACGCGTGCTGCTCGCCCACACGGTTGAGCTGGAAGAAGTTGGTCCGCAGCGTCGCCTTGATGAGCGTGAGGAAGGACCGCAGGATCCGGTCCTCGTCGAGCGAGGCGACCTGGTCCAGGGCCCCGTCCAGCTCCTCGAGCATCGCGTCGACGAGCTCGCTGCCGGCCGACTGGCGGCCGGGCGACATCCGCGCCTCGAAGAGCGAGATCAGCAGCCGCGTGGTGTGGACGTTGTTGCGGAGGGTGTCCTCCATGTAGTCCTGGCTGAAGGTGGCTCCGGCCTGGCGCAGGTACTTGGCGTACGCGCGCAGGACGACCGCCTGGCGCCAGGTCAGCCCGGCGCTCAGGACCAGGGTGTTGAAGTTGTCGTTCTCGGCATCGCCCCGCCAGACCGCCGCGAAGGCTTCCTGGAACCGCTCGCGGGCGTCGTCGCCGAGGTACCCGGCGGCGCTGTCGCCGCTGGCGGAGAGCGGCATCCGCAGACCGAAGTCGTAGATCCACGCGTTGCTGCGGTCGCTGCACCGCAGCTCGTACGGCCGCTCGTCGGTGACCTCGACGCCCAGGCGCTGCAGGACCGGCAGGACGGCGGACAGGGAGACCTGCTCACCCGTCCGGTAGATCTTGAACCGGCGCTCGCCGGGGCCCGCGCCGACCGGCTCGTACAGCGACAGCGCGAACTCGCGGTCGCTGGCGGACAGCCGCTCCAGGTGGCACAGGTCGGCCACGGCCGCGCGCGGCGAGTGGTCGGCCTTGTAGCCCTCGGGGAAGGAGGTCCCGTACTTGCGCAGCAGCTCGGCGGCGCGCTCCTCGCCCAGCTCGGCGACCAGGGCCTCGCCGAAGCCGTCGGCCCAGGAGCGGGCGGCCTCCACGAGGCGGGCCTCGATGCGCTCGACGTCGGCGTCGGTCAGCTTGGGCAGCTCGGTGCCCTGCGGGACGCGGACGACGAAGTGGATGCGGGAGAGGATCGACTCGGTGTTCCAGGCGGTGAAGTCGACGCTGATGCCGTCGAGCTCCTCCTGCAGGATCGCGATCAGGCGCAGCCGCACGCCGGTGGTGTAGCGGTCGCGCGGCAGGTAGACCAGCGCCGAGTAGTAGCGCCCGTACTCGTCCTGGCGCAGGTACAGCCGCAGCCGGCGGCGCTCCTGGAGGTAGAGGACGGAGGTGGCGATGGCCTGGAGCTGGTCGACCGGGGTCTGGAACAGCTCGTCGCGCGGGTAGGTCTCCAGGATCTGCAGCAGGTCGCGGCCGTCGTGGCTGGAGGGCGCGAAGCCGGCGCCGTCGAGGACCTCGACGACCTTGCGGCGGATGACCGGGACGCGGCGCACCGACTCGGTGTACGCGGCGGAGGAGAACAGGCCGAGGAAGCGGCGTTCGCCGATGACGTTGCCGTCGGCGTCGAACTTCTTGACGCCCACGTAGTCGAGGTACGAGGGGCGGTGCACCGTGGAGCGGCTGTTGGCCTTGGTCAGCACCAGCAGGCGGTGCTCGCGGGCCTTGGCGCGGGCGTCGGCCGGCAGCCGGTTGAAGGACGGCGAGACGGGGTGGCCGTCGTCCTTGCCGCTGTGGTGCGGGTCGGCGCGCAGGATGCCGAGGCCGGTGCCGGGCACGGCGGCCAGGGAGTCGCCGTCGACGAGGTTGTACTCGCGGTAGCCCAGGAAGGTGAAGTGGTCGTCGGCGAGCCAGCGCAGCAGCTCGCGGGCCTCTTCGAGCTCGTACTCGCGCAGATCGGGCGCGGTCGGCTCCTTCGGCAGGTCCTCCGCGATGCGCAGCGCCGCGTCGCGCATCTTCTCCCAGTCCTCGACGGACTCCCGTACGTCGGACAGGACGCGCTGCAGGTCGGTGGTGATCTGCTTGAGGTCGGCCTTGTCGGTCTCGCGGTCGATCTCGACGTGGATCCAGGACTCGACGAGGGAGTCGTGGGGGCGCGCGGTGCGCGGACCGTGCGCGTCGCAGTCGGGGCCGAGGATCTCGATCAGCTTGCCGGTGACGTCACGGCGGACGACGACCTGCGGGTGGATCACGAGGTGGATGCCGCGTCCGTGGCGGGACAGCTCGTTGGTGACGCTGTCGACCAGGAAGGGCATGTCGTCCGTGACCACCTCGACGACGGAGTGGCTGGAGGTCCAGCCGTTCTCCTCCACCGTGGGGGTGTGCACGCGGACGCTCGCCTTGCCCTGCGGGCGCGTCTCCGCGATCCGGTAGTGCGAGAGCGCTGCCCCGAACACGTCGACCGGGTCCCGGTCGAGGAGGTCCTCGGGGGCGGTGTGCAGGTAGTAGCGCTGGAGGTAGGCGAGCATCGCGTCCTGATCCGGACGGTCGGGACGCTCTCCTTGCTCTGACCCAGTCGGAAGTAGCCCCCCGGCCGGGCTGTTCTCAGCTACCCGGGCCGCCCGCGCGAGCAGCTCGGCCTTTGCTTCGTCCAGCTTGGTCTGCATGTCCTCTGGCTCCTGTCGCGCGCCATTGCGTGACGTAGGTGAAGGAAGGAATGACGTAGCGCCGCGAGGCGGTGTGTCGGAATCCGTTCGGGATCGACGCTATGTCGTCGAGAGCGCCGCCTGGGAGGAAATCGGCCATGATCGGCAAGAGGTCCCGGCAGCGGGGATCAGCGAAGGCCCGGGCACGGTCGTGCGCCGGGCGCGGGGCGGAGGCTTCGGTGCCTCCGAGAACTATCGCGCTGATCACGGGTACCAGGCTATCTCGCCCCACCCCCGACTCGTCATGAGCTGTATGTGTACAAAACCAGGGGGGGAACTTTGACACTCTGGACAGCGACGCGCCCGCGCGGCCGTGCCGGTCGCCGCGTACGCCGCTATCCGGCCAGCTCGCGAGCAGTGCGTACGGCCTCCGCCAGGGTGTCCACGACGGGCACACCGGCTGATTCCAGACTGCTGCGGCTGTGCGAGCCGCCCGTGTAGAGAACGGCCCGCGCGCCCACGTGCGCGGCCGCCAGGGCGTCGTCCACGGCGTCTCCGATGAGGACCGTACGGGCGGCCGTCACCCCCGTCCCCTCCAGGGCCTGCAGGTGGCGTACGAGATGTCCCGCCTTCGTGGTGTGCGAGGGCCCGATGCGCCCGTCGACCCGCAGGAAGTGCCCGTCGATGCCGTGCGCCCGGACGAGCGGGACCAGCTTGTCGTGGGGCGCGAGGGACAGCAGGGACTGCGTGAGCCCTGCCGCCTGCCAGTCGCGCAGCAGCTCCCGGGCCCCTTCGGCGAGTCCGGCGGCGTCGGCGGCGGCCCAGTAGTGGCGGTGGAACGCCTCGTCCATGACGAGCCACTCCGCGTCCGTGGGCAGCCGCCCCATGAGGCGCTCGTAGAACTTCGGCACCGGCACGACGTACAGCTCGCGGTACCTCTCCAGCGTGATCGCCGCGAGGCCGAGCTCGGCGAACGAGGCGTTCGTGGCCGTCATCACGGCGTCGATGTCGTGGAGCAGGGTGCCGTTCCAGTCCCAGACGATGTGGGGGCTGACCGGCGTCACGAGCGTCATCTCGGGAAACGTCCCTTCGGGCGCCGTCACTTCAGCAGCCCCGGGATCTCCTGGACGCCGAACCACAGCAGCTCGTGGTCCTCGGCTCCGTCGACGGTGGACTGCGCGTCCTCGTCCCCCCGGCCGGCCGCCGGGACGGCGCGCACGGCCGCCTCCACGTCCTCCAGGGCGTCCTGCGCGTCCATGTGGACGGCGGCGGCCACCGCGAGCCGTACGGTCCCGGCGAGGGCCACCCGGCCGAGCGCGGCCTCCTCGTCGCCGGGGGCCGCGGTGGCGGCCGCGTCGTCCACGTCCACGGCCACGACGACCCGCTTGCGGGGCGCGGAGTCGTCCTCGGCGAGCATCCGCAGGGAGGCGGCGGCGGCCCGGCCCAGGGCGGCGTACTCGAGTTCCTCCATGTCGTCCGACACGTACCACTCGCGCAGGCCGGGCGTGACGGCGTACGCCCGCAACGGAGCCGGCCCCAGCTCACCCGCCTCGTGCGCCTCGGCGAGCCCGGGAAGGGTCAGGGGGACGTACACACGCATGGCCGGCCGCTTTCGGTAGTCGGAAACGCCCTCAGGATACGGCCCCCACCGGTTCGGGGTGCGGGGTCCCGACGGTCGGCGCCGCGGTCTCCCGAGCCCGCGGGCAGCCGGCCTCCGGGCACGGGCACGGCCGGCCTCCGAGCCTGCGGGCAGTCGGCCTCCGGGTGGGGGGCGCAGCCGGCTTCCGCGCGTGGGCGCGGCCGGCCTCCCGCGGGGGACGCGCACTGCGTCCGGTGACGGCTCCGGTCCCCCTTCGGGGTGCCGGGCCGGGACCGCGCGGCGTCCACCCGGCTCCCGTGGGGAGCGCGGCGGGGGCCCCGGGGCACCGGGCGCCCGAACCGGATAGGTGAAGGCGGATCCCGCCGCGGGGGCGGTTCCGGGCCGTTGCGGAGCGTGTTCGCGGGACCGTAGAAGTCCCCTACCAAGTTACCGCCCGGTACCGCTCCGGGCCCGGACTTCTCGGGGGCAGCGCATGACCACCAGGACCGCCCAGGCCAAGAACGCGACCCGGCCCGCCGGCCGCCACGACCAGCGCCGCCCGCCCGCCGTGATCCACCGCGGCCCGCACCACTGGTTCGCCGACCGGCTGCTCGCCGTGCTCAGCGGCCGCCGCCCGGTGCACTCCCTGATGGGCCACACCGTCGGCCCCGCCTACGACCAGCTGATCGGCCTGGCCCCCGCCGGCCCCACGGGCCCCGCGGACACCCCGGGCCCCGCGGACCCCCTCCCCCGCCCCGCGAGCCCCCCGGAGCCCGTACGCGACCGCCCGCGCCCCGTCGTCCGCCAGTGCGGCCGCTTCGTCCCCGGGCCGGGGGTCATCGAGGCGTTCGCCCGCATCGCGACGGGAGACCGCCTGACCGCGCTGGCGTTCCGCCTCGAACAGGGCGCCGACCTCCGCTGGCGCTGCGCCGCCGTCGAACTGCGCGGACCCCGCCCGTGACCCACCCCTGCCGCGGTGCACGACACGGCGCGGCGCAGCACGCCGCCGGGGCCGGACCCCACGTACGACGTGGTGTCCGGCCCCGGCGGGGGCGCCGCGCGCGGCGGCGGCTACTTCTTGCGGCGACGGCCGCCCGTGGCCTTCGCGGCCTTGCGGCGCTCCGCACGCGTCATCCCGGCGTCGTCCCCGGCGTCGGCGTCGAAGTCGCCCTCGACGACCCCGCCCTCGCCGTCCACCGTCGGCGCGGAGAAGTGCAGCCGGTCCGGACGCTGCGGAGCGTCCAGGCCCTTCGCCCGGATCTCCGGCTTGGTCAGCGACGGGCCCGCGTCCTGCACCGGGACCTCCTCGACCTGCTGCTCGACCTGGACCTCCAGGTTGAACAGGTAGCCGACGGACTCCTCCTTGATGCCCTCCTGCATGGCGTTGAACATGTCGAAGCCCTCGCGCTGGTACTCGACCAGCGGGTCCTTCTGGGCCATCGCCCGCAGGCCGATGCCCTCCTGCAGGTAGTCCATCTCGTACAGGTGCTCACGCCACTTGCGGTCCAGCACCGACAGCACCACGCGCCGCTCCAGCTCGCGCATGATGTCGGAACCGAGGGTGGCCTCGCGCGCCTCGTACTGCTCGTGGATGTCGTCCTTGACGGACTCCGCGATGAACTCGGCGGTGATGCCCGCGCGGTCGCCCGCCGCCTCCTCGAGCTCCTCGACCGTGACCTTGATCGGGTAGAGCTGCCCGAAGGCGTTCCACAGCCGGTCCAGGTCCCACTCCTCCGCGAACCCCTCGACCGTCTCGGCCGTGATGTACGCGTCGATCGTGTCGTCCATCATGTGCCGGATCTGCTCCTGGAGGTCTTCGCCCTCCAGGACCCGCCGGCGCTCCGCGTAGATGACCGTGCGCTGGTTGTTGAGGACCTCGTCGTACTTCAGGACGTTCTTGCGCGTCTCGAAGTTCTGGGTCTCGACCTGCGACTGGGCCGACGCGATGGCCCGCGTGACCATCTTGTTCTCGATCGGCACGTCGTCCGGCACGTTCGCCATCGACATGACCCGCTCGACCATCTGCGCCTTGAACAGGCGCATCAGGTCGTCGCCGAGCGAGAGGTAGAAGCGGGACTCGCCCGGGTCGCCCTGTCGGCCGGAGCGGCCGCGCAGCTGGTTGTCGATACGGCGCGACTCGTGGCGCTCGGTGCCCAGCACGTACAGCCCGCCGAGCTCCTTGACCTCCTCGAACTCCGCCTTCACGGCCGCCTCGGCCCGCGTGAGCGCCTCGGGAAGGGCGTGCGCCCACTCCTCGATGTGCTCCTCCGGGTCCAGGCCGCGCTGGCGCAGCTCTGCCTCGGCCAGGTCGTCCGGGTTGCCGCCGAGCTTGATGTCGGTACCGCGGCCGGCCATGTTCGTGGCGACCGTGACGGCGCCGCGGCGGCCCGCCTGGGCGACGATCGAGGCCTCGCGCTCGTGCTGCTTCGCGTTCAGCACCTCGTGCGGGATGCCGCGCTTGGACAACTGCTGCGAGAGGTACTCGGACTTCTCGACCGACGTCGTACCGACGAGGATCGGCTGGCCCTTCTCGTGCTTCTCCGCGATGTCGTCGACGACGGCGGCGAACTTCGCGACCTCGGTGCGGTAGATCAGGTCCGCCTGGTCCTTGCGGACCATGTCCCGGTTGGTCGGGATCGGGACGACACCGAGCTTGTAGATCTGGTGGAACTCGGCGGCCTCGGTCATGGCCGTACCGGTCATGCCCGACAGCTTCGAGTACAGGCGGAAGAAGTTCTGGAGGGTGATCGTGGCGAGGGTCTGGTTCTCGTCCTTGATGTCCACCCCTTCCTTCGCCTCGATCGCCTGGTGCATGCCCTCGTTGTAGCGGCGCCCGGCGAGGATGCGGCCGGTGTGCTCGTCGACGATCATGACCTCGCCGTCGATGACGACGTAGTCCTTGTCGGCCTTGAACAGTTCCTTCGCCTTGATGGCGTTGTTCAGGTAGCCGACGAGCGGGGTGTTCACCGACTCGTAGAGGTTCTCGATGCCGAGCCAGTCCTCGACCTTCGCGACACCGGACTCGTGGATGGCGACGGTGCGCTTCTTCTCGTCGACCTCGTAGTCGCCGGTCTCCTCGATGCCCTTGAGGGGCTGGCCGGGCTCGCCCTTGGTCAGGCGGGTGACCAGCTTCGCGAAGTCCGCGTACCACTTGGTGGCCTGGTCGGCCGGGCCGGAGATGATCAGCGGGGTACGGGCCTCGTCGACGAGGATCGAGTCGACCTCGTCGACCACGGCGAAGTTGTGGCCACGCTGGACCAGCTCGTCCTGCGACCACGCCATGTTGTCGCGGAGGTAGTCGAAGCCGAACTCGTTGTTCGTCCCGTACGTGATGTCGTACCCGTACTGCTCACGGCGCTGCGCCGGAGACATGTTCGCCAGGATGCACCCGACCTCCAGGCCGAGGAACTTGTGCACCCGGCCCATCATCTCGGAGTCGCGCTCGGCGAGGTAGTCGTTCACCGTGATCAGGTGGACGCCCTTGCCGGACAGCGCGTTCAGGTACGCCGGGAGCGTGCCGACGAGGGTCTTGCCCTCACCGGTCTTCATCTCGGCCACGTAGCCGAGGTGCAGAGCGGCGCCGCCCATGATCTGGACGTCGTAGTGACGCTGGCCGAGGACGCGCTTGGCGGCCTCGCGGACGGTCGCGAAGGCCTCGGGCAGCAGGTCGTCCAGGCTCTCGCCGTCCTGGAAGCGCTGCTTGTACTCGTCCGTGAGCGCACGCAAGTCGGCGTCGGAGAGGTTGACGAAGTCCTCTTCGATGGAGTTGACCTGGTCCGCGATGCGGTGCAGTTTTTTGAGGATCTTGCCTTCGCCTGCACGCATGAGCTTGTTGAAGACGGACACCGAGGTTTGTCTCCTTGCCGGTCGGGCCTGGCACTGGTTCGTGCGCGGGCACGGAGGGTGGGCCCCACCGCAACGGCCATCGTAAGCGAGGACGCGGCCGCGTCGGGAGGCCCGCACCACCTGCGGGACAGGACTGCCCGGAAAGAGAACGTGCGGGGGGCGCCGAAGGTGCCGGTGCGAAGGCACCCTCTTCCCCGAATCCGTTCGGCGCGGGGCGGCCCCCGCCACCAGAATCCCCTCATGGAAACGATCACCCTCACCACGGAACGCCTCGTACTGCGCCCCCTGCGCCCCTCGGACACGGACGAGGTCCACGCGGCGCTCCAGGACCCCGCCATCCAGCGCTGGATCCCCGTACCCGTCCCGTACGAGCGCACGCACGCCGAGGCCTACGTGGCGCGGGTCCCGGGCGGCTGGGAGGACGGCTCCGAATACAACTTCGCGGTCCGCCTCGGCGCCGACGGCCCGCTGGTCGCCTGCATCGGGGTCGTCCCGAGCGGCTCGTTCGCGCACGAGGTCGGCTACTGGACCGTCGGCGCGCACCGGGGCCGCGGCTACCTGCCCGAGGCGCTCCCCGCCGTACTGCGCTGGGCCTTCGCCGAACTCGGCTGCGTACGGATGATCTGGCGCGCCGGGGTCGGCAACGACGCCTCCCGCTCGGTCGCCGAGAAGACCGGCTTCGTCATCGAGGGCGTCCTGCGCGCGGGCATGGAGCACCGCGAGACCCTGCGGGACTGCTGGACCGGCTCCCTGCTCCCCTCCGACCTGGCCCTGCCCTCCCGCCTCCCCTACCTGCCCTCGCCCGCGCGGCCGCCGGTCCCGGGGCCGGCCGGGTCACCGCCGGGCTCGCCGCCGCCTGTCAGTGGCCGCCTCTAGGGTGCGGTCATGACGACCGCCACCCCCCTCCCGCGACCGGCCCCGTCCTCGACCCTGTCCGCCGACGAGGCGCGCCGCACCGCGCTGCGCGCGCAGGGCTTCCTGGGCGCACCCGACCGGCGGGGCGGGGTACGCGGGGTCCTGCGGCACCTGGGCGCCGTCCAGCTCGACACCATCTCCGTGCTGGCCCGCTCCCACGAGCTCGTCCCGTACGCGCGCCTGGGCGCGGTCGGCCGCCCCGGCGTCGAGGCCGCGTACTGGTCGCGGCAGCACGCCTTCGAGTACTGGTCGCACGCCGCCTGCATCCTGCCCATCGAGGAGTGGCCGCACTTCGCCTTCCGCCGCCGGGCCCGCAAGGCACGCGGCCACCGCTGGCACGTCCTCGCGGACAAGGACCGCTCGACGAAGACCGTCCTGGACCGCCTGCGGGCCGAGGGGCCGCTCACCTCCACCGAGCTGGGCGGCGCCAAGAACGGCGGCGAATGGTTCGAATGGTCCGAGACGAAGATCGCGGTGGAGTGGCTCCTCGACATCGGCGAGGTGGTCTGCACCGAGCGGCGGGGCTGGAAGCGGGTCTACGACCTCCCCGAGCGGGCGGTTCCCGAGGCGTTGCTCCACGACGGGCTGGACGACCACGAGTGCGTGCGCCGGCTGGTGGCCCTGGCCGGCCGGTCCCTGGGCGTCGGCACCCGGTCCGACATCGCGGACTACCACCGCCTGACCGGGGCGCAGTTCGACGCGGTGATCGCCGACTCGGGCCTGGTCCCGGTGGAGGTGGAGGGCTGGGGCAAGCCCGCGTGGGCGGACCCGGCGGCCCTGTCGACGCCGCCCCGCGGCCGCCACCGCACCACCCTGCTGTCGCCCTTCGACTCCCTGATCTGGGAGCGCCCGCGCACGGAGCGGATCTTCGGCTTCACGCACCGGCTCGAGGCGTACGTCCCCAAACCGCAGCGGGTCCACGGCTACTTCGCCATGCCGCTGCTGGCCGCGGGACACCTCCAGGGGCGGGTGGACCCGGCCCGCGAGGGCACGACCCTGGTGGCCCGCCAGCTTTCCCTGACCACCCCGCAGGCGGCCCGTCCCATGGCGCAGGCCCTCCGCGAGGCGGCCTCCTGGGTCGGCTGCGACGCGGTCCGCATCGACCGGGCCGGCTCCCCCGCGGAGGCGGCAGCGGTGACGTCCGAGCTCGCGTCGCTCTGAGGCTCCCGGACTTCCGGACTTCCGGACTCCCGGACTCCCGGGGGTCCGGGAGTCCGGACCCCGCTAGCGGATCTCGAGGATCTTCTCGCGCATCGCGTACACCACCGCCTCCATCCTGGAGTGCAGCTGCAGCTTCTCCAGGATGTTCCGGACGTGGTTCTTCACCGTGTTCTCGGAGATGAACAACTCCTTCGCGATGTCGCGGTTGTTCATCCCGGTGGCGACCAGCTTCAGGACCTCCAGCTCCCGGTCCGTCAGCCGGGGCGCCGGCACCAGACGCCGCTCGTCCGTCCGCTGGATCATCGACTTGAACTCCGTGAGCAGTTTCGACGCCATCGACGGACTGATCTGCGACTGCCCGTCCGCCACCGCACGGATCGCGGTGGCGACCTCGTCCGTGGAGATCTCCTTCAGGAGGTACCCCGTGGCACCGGCCTTGATCGCGTCGTAGAGGTCCGCCTCCTCGTCGCTGATCGTCAGCATGATGATCTTCGCGGAGGGGGCCACCTCCTTGATCGACGTGCAGGCCTCGATGCCGCCGCGCCGGGGCATCCGTACGTCCATCAGCACGATGTCCGGCAGCAGGTCCGCCGCCTTGTCCACGGCCTCCGCGCCGTCCCCGGCCTCGCCGACGACCTGGATGTCCTCCTCCTGCGCGAGCACGATCTCCAGCCCGCGCCGGAACAGCGCGTGGTCGTCGACCACGAGCACCCTGATCGGTTCGGCGGGCCGTTCTTCCTCACGGCAGCCCGCACCGTCGTCGTCACGCACCGGCCCGAAGCTGTCCGCCATCGTTCCTCCCCCTGCACCGCATGTGCTGAGCTGCTGGGTCAATCCGACGGGAGCGGCCGCCGGCTGACTGCCCGACATGATTCCATGCCCGCGTGACGGGGCGGGTGCAGACGATTACAGGCCGACCGATACCGGCCATCTCCTCGTGCGGGTGCCCCCGCGCCCGCCGAAGCGGACGCGGGGGCACCACACGGACATCCGGCCGTGCCGCGCGGCCTCAGCCGCCGAGCGCGCCACCCGCGCCCGCGCCGTCGAGCTCACCGGAGCTCGAGGCGCCGTCGGCGTTGAGGTGGATCACGCCGTAGTCGTAGCCGTGGCGCCGGTAGACGACGCTCGGCATCTTGGTGTCGGAGTCGACGAACAGGTAGAAGTCGTGGCCGACCAGTTCCATCTCGTAAAGTGCCTGGTCGAGCGACATGGGTGCGGCCGAGTGGGTCTTCTCGCGGACGATGAGGGGGCCTTCGCCCTGCACTTCCAACGATCCGATCCGGGTCGTCGGAATCGAGTCCGCCGTCTCGGCGCTGACCGGTTCGCCGTTTCCGTTCAGTGTCGCCGCGTTCGGTACGACGTCGGCGACCTCGGCCGCCGAAAGCCGTCCGTTGCCGCGACGGGTGTGGCGCTTGTCGTGCTGCTTGCGCAGCCGGGCCTCCAGCTTGTCCTGAGCGAGGTCGAGCGCCGCGTACGGGTCGGCGGCCGCGGCCTCGGCACGGATCACCGGTCCACGCGAATGCAGGGTGATCTCCACGCGGTCGGAACGGTCGGCCTGGCGCGGGTTGTGCTCCTTGGACACCTCGACGTCCAAGCTGATCACCTTCGCGTCGAGCTTCTGGATCCGCTCCGGATTCAGCTTCTCGGCCACGTGCTTGCGGAACCGGTCGGGCACCTCGGTCTTACGGCCCTTGACGACGATGTCCACGCAGAACTCCGTTCCCGGATAGCCACGCCCCAGGGGCGAAGCGTCTCCCTTTCGCACCAGACCCCGGTGAACACCGGAGCCTCGGACTTGGCGACTTCCACCTCCTCCTCCCCCATCGGCAAGATCTACACCCCACCGACTTCGGAGTCGAGAGACAGCCTCTGACACGGAGATCCCGAAGCGTGCGTACGAACGCTCGAAAAGTGCGGTCCGATGCGTGGGGCCCAAGGCTCGCCAATTCCTTACAACCGAACATATCCCTCTATGCCGGTTGTCGGCACCCGCTACCGGAACGTACCTCCGTTCAAGTGGCCGTTCCCTCTTACTACCTGCAACGATGCGACTTCCCCACCAGTTCCAAATCTATTCACGAGTTTCTTGCTCCGTATGCGCTGCCGACCGGATCCGCCCGGCCCCGGCCCCTCCGATCAGGCCCCCGGCCGCCCGTTCCCGACCGCTGCCCGCCCCCTGCGCCGACCGCTGCCCCCGGCCCGGCTCAGCCCCGCACCGGGAACGCGTCCGCCGGGGCGGCCACCACGGCCGCCGTCAGCCGGGCCCCGTCCGCAGGGCCGCCCCCTCCGCCGCCCCCGTGGCCGAACCCGGCACCGCGCAGCGCCCGCGCCGCCTCCGCCAGGGTCGATCCCGTGGTCATGACGTCGTCCACGAGCACGATCGCGGCCGCGCCCGCCATCACCCGCCCGGCTCCGTGGCAGGCCTCCAGCGCCCCCGCGAGGTTCTCCCGGCGCTCCGACGCCCCGAGGCCCGCCTGGTCCGCCACCGCCCGCCGCAGCCGCAGCACGGGCGCCACGCGTGCGGGCACGCCCGCCCGCCGCAGTGATGCCGAGGCCGCCAGCGCGATCCTGCGCGCCGGGTCGTGGCCGCGCGCCCGGATCCGGCGCCGGGCGGAGGGGACGGGAACCAGGGCCACCTCCCCCTCCCTCCCCACCCCGCCCCTCGCCTCGGCGCCCGCCCGGACCGCCGCCGCCAGGGCACCGCCGAGGACACCGGCCAGCGGGAGCGCGCCGCGCTCCTTGTGGGCCAGCACGACGGCCCGTACGGCCTCCTCGTACGCGGCGGCCGCATGCACCACGGGTAACCCCGCGGGGCGCGGAGAGGGGCGTACACGGGCCGCCCCGGCCCCACTGAGCGCCGAGCGGCAGGCTCCGCACAGCGCCACCCGGACGGCCCCGCAGCCGGCGCAGTCGACGGGCAGGACCAGCCCGGCGAGCTCCGCGGTCAGCCCGCCGGCCAGTGCCCGCCACCGCTCCCGCATGGAGTCCACCTTGCCGAGCGCGGACCCGCAGCCGCCACCCCTGTGGACAACCGGGGAAAGGGCGGACCGGCGCAGCCCGGCTCGGCTCCGCCCAGACCGGCCCAGCCCAGCCCGGCCCGGGTAGACCGGCCCAGCCCAGCTCGGCCCGGCTCAGCCCGGCCCGCCCGGCCCGGCTCAGCCCGGGTAGACCGGAGCCCGGCCGCCCGCCGCCACCGTGCGCCACTGCGCACCCGGCGGCAGCCACACGATCCCGTCCTCCCCCGAGTACGCGACCACCGGCTTCTTCTCGTCCTCGCTCGCCGCGACGTCCTCCAGCCCGGTCGCCCCGGGCAGCCCGGCGCCGACCATCGAGCCGTCGGCCAGCATGTAGCGGGCCTGCACCACCCCGCCGCTCTCGCGGCCCACCACCAGCAGCCGGCCCCGCGGCGCCCAGCTCATCGCCGTCACGTCCGCCAGCTGCGGTGCGGCCGGGCGCAGTTCCCGCACCGAGACCGCCGAGGCGTCGCCCTTGTCGTCGGGCCGTTCGATCCGCCCGACGAACAGCTCCTTGCGGCTCTCGCTCTGCTGGAGCAGCAGCGCGATCCGCACCCCGTCGGGCGAGGTCCTCAGCCCCGTGATCCGGCGGCCGTCGAGCCCCGACACCTCCACCCGCTCGGGGGTCCCCGAGCCGCCGGGCACCCGCCACAGCACCGGGTCCTGAGGGTCCTGGTCCGCGACCCACAGGTCGCCCGCCGTGTCCCACGACGGGGCCGTGAACCCGGCCGGCTTGCTTCCCTTGGCGAGCAGCAGCGGCTGCGGCATCGGTCCGGCGGTGGTCAGGTTGACGACGTACAGCCCGTGCATGTCCTCGGAGACGACCGCGGCGCGCTTCTCGTCGTAGGAGACGGCGGCGGACCCGACCTTGAAGGGCGGGTTCCCGGACAGCGGCCCGGGAACCGGGCTCGCCTCCTCCTGCTGCTGCTCCTGCCGGTTGGGGTCGAGGCTCATCCGCTGGAGCCGGCTCTCCTTGTCCACGTAGTACTGGTGGCCGGGCGAGGGCGGCCGGTTCGCGATCACGGCCGCGGCCGCCTCGGTGACCTCGCACAGCGAGGACTTGCCGTCGGCGCGCACGAGTTCGACGCGGTCCACCCGGGAGCCCGTCAGATCCTTGACCGTGTACAGGAGTTGGGTGGCCATCTTCTGGCACTGCGGCTGCGCGACGTTCTCGACCTTGTCGTTCAGCGGCACGCGCAGCGTGTTCTGGCCGTCGTACGAAAGGGACTTGGTTCCTTCGCGCAGCTCCGTACCCGTGGGGAAGTGGGAGGTGACGACCGGTCCGAGCCACTTGGACGGGCCGGACAGCAGCGATTTCACGGTCTGGGTGGTGGGGTCCATCCGCGAGTCGGGGTCGCTGCGCTGGCGTACGTAGACGGGATCGGCGACGAGCGTGCCGCCGGCGAAGTAGTACTTGTTGACCGGCATGTAGATGCGCTGGAAGTCGGACTCGCTGAGGACGAGGCTGCTGGGCGGGGTCGCGATCCGCCACTCCTTGTTCTCCTGCGTGAGCTGGAGGAACTCCTCGTAGCGGCCGCCGCTGGTCTCCGGCTGGTACGCGCTGCGCTCGTCCACCGTGGCCAGCATGCGGCCCGTGACCTTGAAGCGGGGGGCGGCGGGGTCCTTCTCGCCCTGTACCGAGGACCGGTCGAGGCCGGCCGAGAGCACCGTGACGGCCGCGCCGGGCTTCCAGTTCTTCGCCGCCTCCTCGGTGAGGTACTTGCGGGCGGTCTGGAGCTGCGGGTCGTCGCTGGTCATGGCCTCCAGGAAGCCGTCGACGACCTCCTGCGGGCTGGCCCGCTCGGACGGCGGGACGCCGAAGACGCGGACCTGGGAGTCGACGCCCTGCGAGGCCTCCACGGGCCGGATCTCCCCGTGGTCGGGCATGGAGGCGCAGCCGGCCAGCAGCAGCCCGGCCGCGCCGAAGGCGTAGGCTCGCAGCGTGCCCAGCGTGCCCAGGGTGCGCGGCGTGCGCCCCGTCCCCGTCCGCCCCTCGGGCCCGGTGCGGGGCAGCGAGCGGCCCGGTTCAGCGTTCATACGATCCGCCGCCTCCACCCGCTCCACCCGCTTCGCCCGGTCCGCCCGGTTCGCCCGGTCCGTCCGCTCCCGCCTGTCCAGCCGCTCCGTCGGCTCCGTCCGCCCCACCCGATGCATCCGTTCCGTCCTCCCGGTCGGCCGCTCCGGCCGCTCCGGCCGCCCCGCCCGTCGTCTGCTCGGCGGGCCTGGTGACGACCCGGGCCCCGTTGCCCGGCAGCGCCGTCGGGTCGGCCGGTACCGGCACCGCTCCGGCGACCGCCGAGCGCGGCGGTATCGGCGAGCGGTCGGGCCGTCCCACCACGGGCTCCCCCGACGGCCGGGGCGGCACCCCGCGCTCCGCCGCGGCCCTGGCCCGGTTGGCCCGGGAGTCCTCGGGTTCCAGCGGTATCGGCGAGCCCCGCAGCGGCTCGTCGGCGGTGCGCGGCAGGGTCAGGCGGAACTGCGAGCCGCCGCCCGGCTCGCCCCACGCCTGGAGCCAGCCGCCGTGCAGCCGGGCGTCCTCGACGGCGATGGACAGGCCGAGGCCGGTCCCGCCGGTCGTGCGCGCCCGCGCCGGGTCCGCCCGCCAGAAGCGGTTGAAGACGCGGGTGGCCTCGCCGGGCTTGAGCCCGACCCCGTAGTCCCGTACGGCGACGGCGACGGCGC
Organism: Streptomyces sp. NPDC006544; assembly: GCF_040611715.1. Classification (NCBI taxonomy): domain Bacteria; kingdom Bacillati; phylum Actinomycetota; class Actinomycetes; order Kitasatosporales; family Streptomycetaceae; genus Streptomyces; species Streptomyces sp. NPDC006544. The sequence goes on from NZ_JBEXOV010000022.1 coordinate 84,705, forward strand.
CGCCCGCGGAGGCGAGCCGGACCACCACGTCGCGGCCCTCGCCGTGCTCGACGGCGTTGACGACGAGATTGCGCAGGACCCGCTCCACGCGCCGGGCGTCGGCCTCGGCTATCACCGGCTGGGTGTCGCCGAGGACGCGGATGCGGGTGCTCTTGTGTTCGGCGAGCGGTTCCGCGGCGTCGATGACCCGCCGTACGACGTCCCGCAGGTCGATGGGCTCCGCTTCCAGCGCGGCGGCGCCCGCGTCGAACCGGCTGATCTCCAGCAGGTCGGCGAGGAGCGACTCGAAGCGGTCGAGCTGTCCGGCGAGGAGTTCGGCGGACCGCGCGGTGACCGGATCGAAGTCGGCGCGGGCGTCGTGAATGACGTCCGCGGCCATCCGTACCGTCGTGAGCGGGGTGCGCAGCTCGTGGGAGACGTCGGAGACGAAGCGGCGCTGCAGCCGGGAGAGGTCCTCCAGCTGCTGGATCTTGTTCTGGAGGGTCTGGGCCATTTTGTTGAAGGCTTCACCCAGACGGGCGATGTCGTCCTCGCCGGTGACCTTCATCCGCTCCTGGAGCCGCCCGGCGGACAGCCGCTCGGCGATCCCGGCGGCCATCCGGACGGGGGTGACGACCTGCCGTACGACGAGCCAGGCGATGGCCCCGAGGAGGACGACGACGAAGAGCCCGGCGGTGGCGATGGTGACCTTGACCAGGTTGAGCGACTCCTCCTCCTGGGTGAGGGGGAAGAGGTAGTACAGGTCGTACGGGTCGCCGTTGATGTCCGTGAGCCGCTTGCCGATGACGAGCGCGGGCTCGGGCGCCTTGTCCCCGGCGCCGGCGGTGTAGCGGACCTCGGAGAACGTCTTGAAGGCGCCCGTGGCGTGGTTGACCTCCCGGCGCAGCCGCTGCGGGACGGAGGCGTTCGGGTCGACGTTGCCGGAGGCGCGGGCGCCTCGGACGCCGAGGGCGCCCCGGCCGGGCGGCTGTTCCTCGCCGGTACCGGTGCCGGCGCCCAGCGCGGCCACCTCGAAGGCGCTCTGCCCGCCACTGGCGAGCTGTTTGACGAGGGAGTTCATCCAGGTGCTGGCGTCGCGGCCGACCTTGCTGTCGGAGCCGTCGGACCCGTCCACCGTGTAGGGGGTGTTGGCCTTCTCCTGTGCGACCGCGAACCCTCCCGCGGCCTGGCTCTGCGCGGCCTCCTCCTTGGCGTCGAGGAGGCCCTTGCTGACCTGTGCGATGACCACGAAGCCGAGGGCGAGGACCACGGCGAGCGAGATCAGCAGGGTGGCGGCGACCACCCGGAGCTGGATGTTGCGCCGCCAGAGCCGGACGGCCGGGAGCAGCGGCCGGCGTACGAGGCGTACGCACAGCCGCAGCACGGGGCCGCCGGGCGCTCCGACCGCGTCGAGACGGACCTTCCGGCCGCCCCACAGCGCTCCCCGGCGGGAACCGCTGCGGGGCTTGCCGGGCGGCACGTCAGCTCGGTCCGGCCTTGTAGCCGACACCGCGCACCGTCACGACGATCTCGGGGCGCTCGGGGTCCTTCTCGACCTTGGAGCGCAGTCGCTGGACGTGCACGTTGACCAGGCGGGTGTCGGCCGCGTGGCGGTAGCCCCAGACCTGCTCCAGCAGCACCTCTCGGGTGAAGACCTGCCAGGGCTTGCGGGCGAGTGCGACCAGCAGGTCGAATTCGAGCGGGGTCAGCGCGATGGAGGCGCCGTCCCGCTTGACCGAGTGCCCCGCCACGTCGATGACGAGGTCACCGATGGCCAGCTGCTCGGGGGCCGGTTCTTCCGAGCGGCGCAGGCGGGCGCGGATGCGGGCCACCAGCTCCTTCGGCTTGAACGGCTTGACGATGTAGTCGTCGGCGCCGGACTCCAGGCCCACCACCACGTCCACGGTGTCGCTCTTGGCGGTGAGCATGACGATCGGTACGCCGGACTCGGCACGGATCAGCCTGCACACCTCTATGCCGTCCCTTCCGGGCAGCATGAGGTCGAGCAGCACAAGATCCGGCTTCGCCTCGCGGAAGGCAGCCAGTGCCTTGTCACCGTCCGCTACGAACGACGGCTCGAAACCTTCTCCCCGCAGCACAATGCCGAGCATCTCGGCCAGCGCGGTGTCGTCGTCGACGACAAGGACGCGTCCCTTCATGGTTGACATCATCCCATTAGCTAATCGTTACCTGGCGGTGAGCTGTCCCACAGCCTCAGGGGCTGGAAATCGCCCCTCGGACCTGCGTGGAGATCAAGGCGCCCAGTGTGCCCCGGATCCGCCTGACAAATGAAGGTGCGGGCGGCCCGGGATCCAGGGGACGCCTGGTCCGTTCGAGGTTGTCACATGGCACGATGGCAGCCGGACCAAGCGCCCCGCACTCTGCAGTGCACGTGAAGGAGCGACGATGAACGACTCTCCGGGCTGGGCTACGCCCGGATCCTCCCCGTCCGACGGTGAGGGCTCCCACGGTACGCAGCCGCCCGCCCCGGCGGCGCGGCCCTCCGGCGACGGCCCCAAGTGGTCCGCCGAGCAGCCGCCGCCCGGGCAGTGGTCGAGCCCCACCGCCGGCCAGACCCCGCCCTCCGCGCCGGGGCAGCCGCCCGCGGGACCGCAGCAGGGCTGGGGCTCGTACGGCGGGCAGCAGGCCGGGTACGGCGGTTACCCGGCCCCTCCGGGCGGGCCGGGCGCGGGGTACCGGGGCGCGGCGGTGAAGCCGGGTGTGATCCCGCTGCGTCCCCTGGGTCTCGGTGAGATCCTCGACGGGGCGGTCGCCACCATGCGCAAGCACTGGCGGTCGGTGCTGCCGATCACCCTGGCCGTGGCCGTCGTCGTGCAGCTGGCCTCGGTGCTCATGCAGAAGTTCGCGTTCGGCGACGTCGTGCTCGACCAGTCGGACACGGCCTCCCTCGACGATCAGATCAACGCCCTGGGCGCAACGGCTTCGATGACTTTGGCTGAAATGTTCATCCAGCTCGTCGGCACCCTCGTGGCCACCGCGATGCTCACGATGATCTTCAGCCGCGCCGTACTCGGCCAGGCCTCCACCATCGGCGGGGCCTGGCGCGAGTCCCGCTCTCAGCTGCCGCGGCTGTTCGCCCTGACCCTGCTCCTGGGCGTCGGCACGGCGCTCCTGATCGGCGTCCTGCTCCTGCCCGCCATCCTCGCGGGCAGCGTCGGCCTGGGCGTCCTCGGCGGTTTCGCCGCCTTCGGACTCGTCCTGTGGCTGTGGATCAAGTTCTCCCTGGCCTCGCCCGCCCTGATGCTGGAGAAGGCCACGCTCCCGAAGGCGTTCTCCCGCTCCTGGAAGCTGGTCAAGGGCTCCTGGTGGCGCATCTTCGGCATCACCTTCCTCACCAACCTCATCACCGGCTTCGTCGCGGGGATCATCGTCCTCCCGCTGACGTTCCTAGGCGCGACCCTGTTCGGCGGCGGCATCGACGGCCTCGCCGAGGGCACCGGAAGCGCCAGCTGGGGCCTCCTGATCCTCACCGGCATCGGCGGGATCATCGGCCTGACCATCACCATGCCCATGCAGTCGGGCGTCACCGTCCTGCTCTACGTCGACCAGCGCATCCGGCGCGAGGCCCTCGACCTGGAGCTCGCGCGGGCGGCCGGCATCGAGAACTACGGCACGGGCGCCACGGCGCCGCCCACCGGAGGCTGACGCGGGATGAAGGGCATGGGGGGCCTGCTCGCACGGACGGGATCAGACGCACCACCGGTCACGATCGGCCGTGACGCCGCCCGCGCGGCGGCGCGCGGGGAACTGTCGAAGCCGGAGTACCACCGCAACGACCCCGGGCTGCTCCAGCGCGCCCTGAACCGCTTCTGGGACTGGGTCGGGGAGCTCTTCGACCACGCCTCCGGCACGACCCCCGGCGGAGCCCTGGGCCTGCTGGCCGTCGCCGTGTTCGTCGTCCTCGTCGTCGCCGCGCTGTGGTGGCGGCTCGGCGCCCCGCGCCGGGCCGTGCGCGGCGCGGCGGGCGCCCTCTTCGACGACGGCATCCGCAGCGCCGCCGACCACCGCACGGCCGCCGACGCACTGGCCGCCGAAGGCCGCTGGAACGAAGCCGTCCAGGAGCGCATGCGGGCCGTGGTCCGCTCCCTGGAGGAGCGCGCCCTCCTCGACCCCCGCCCGGGCCGCACGGCCGACGAGGCCGCGGGCGAAGCCTCGGCGTCCCTCCCCTCCCAGGCCGGCGCGCTGCGCGCGGCGGCCCGCACCTTCGACGACGTCACCTACGGAGCCCGCCCGGCCAACGAGGCCATGTACGCCTCCCTCCGCGACCTGGACCACGCCCTGACCCGCACCAAGCCGCTCCTGACGGGCGCCGCCCAGTGACCCGGCCCCCCGCCCCCGAACCGGGCGACCCGACCGCCGCCCCCGCCCCCGCGACCGCGGAAGCGGCCGCCGCGACCGGCGTGGCCGCCCCGGCCCGTCCGGCCGACGGAGCGGCCCCCGGGGCGACCGGCGGGGCGACCGGTGTGCCCGCCCCCACCGTCGGCGCGCTCTGGAAGCGCGCCCGCGGGTTCCTCGTCGCGCTCGCCGTGCTCCTCGCCGCCGGCCTCGCGCTCGCCGCCCTGAACTCCGGTGCCCGGCACGGGTACCTCGACCCCCGCTCCGCCGATCCCTACGGCAGCCGGGCCGTCGCCGAACTCCTCCGGGCCCGCGGCGTCGACACCCGCGTCGTGACCACCGCCGACGAGGCCGCCCGCGCGGCCGGACCCGACACGACCCTGCTCGTGGCCTACCCCGACCGGCTCGGCGACGGACAGCTCCGCGCGATCCGCTCCGCCATCGACCTCTCCGGCGGGCGTACCGTTCTGCTCGCCCCGAGCACCCTCAGCCTCCCCGGCCTGGCCCCCGGCACCCGCGCCCTGAGCCCCGGCTCCGGCGGCGCCGCCGGCACGGACGGCAACCTCGACCCGGGGAGCTCCTGCGAGCTCCCCGCCGCCACCTCCGCCGGCCGGGCCGCGACCGGCGGCGGGTACCGCTACGCCGACGACACCCCCGGGGCCACCGCCTGCTACGCCAGCGCCGGCCGCCCCACCCTGCTGGTCCTGCCCACCGGCACGCGCGGCGGCGACACCGTCCTCCTCGGCTCCGAGGCCGTCTTCCTCAACAAGACCCTCGCCAAGGAAGGCAACGCCTCCCTCGCGCTCCAACTCCTCGGCTCCCGGCCCCACCTCGTCTGGTACCTGCCGTCCCTCGCCGACGCCGACCCGGCCGACGCCGACGCCCAGGACAAGGACTTCCTCGAACTGATCCCCGCCGGGTGGAGCTGGGCCCTGCTCCAGCTCTTCGTCGCCGCCGCGGTCGCGGCCCTGTGGCGGGCCCGCCGCCTCGGCCCGCTCGTCACCGAACGGCTTCCCGTCCTCGTCCGCGCCTCCGAGGCCACCGAGGGCCGCGCCCGCCTGTACCGCAAGGCCGGCGCCCGCGACCGCGCGGCCACCGTGCTGCGCGCCGCCGCCCGTGAGCGACTGGCCGCCCTGGTCGGCGTACCGGCCGCCCTGGCCCACGACCCGGCGTCCCTCGTCCCGGCCGTCTCCGCCCGCCTCACCGGCTCCGGCCCGGACGCGGCCTCCGGCGCCCGCGACCTGAGCGCCCTCCTCTTCGGCACGCCCCCCGACACCGACGCGGCACTCGTCGCGCTCACCGACCAACTCGACGCCCTCGAAAGAGAGGTCCGCTCCTCATGACGGCCACCACGGACAGCAGCGCCCGCTCCGCCCTGGAGGCGCTCCGCACCGAGATCGGCAAGGCCGTGGTCGGCCAGGACTCCGCCGTCACCGGTCTCGTCGTAGCCCTCCTGTGCCGCGGCCACGTCCTCCTCGAAGGCGTCCCCGGCGTCGCGAAGACCCTCCTCGTACGAGCCCTCGCGGCCTCCCTCGCACTCGACACCAAGCGCGTCCAGTTCACCCCCGACCTGATGCCGAGCGACGTCACGGGATCGCTCGTCTACGACGCCCGCACCGCCGAGTTCTCCTTCCAGAACGGCCCGGTCTTCACCCATCTCCTCCTCGCCGACGAGATCAACCGCACGCCCCCCAAGACCCAGTCCTCCCTCCTCGAAGCGATGGAGGAGCGCCAGGTCACCGTCGACGGCACCCCCCGCCCGCTCCCGGAACCGTTCCTCGTGGCCGCCACGATGAACCCCGTCGAGTACGAAGGCACGTACCCGCTCCCCGAGGCCCAGCTCGACCGCTTCCTCCTCAAGCTCACCGTGCCCCTCCCCTCCCGCGAGGACGAGATCGGCGTACTGGCCCGCCACGCCGCCGGGTTCGACCCCCGCGACCTGCACGCCGCCGGCATCCGCCCGGTCGCCGGGCCGGCCGAACTCGAAGCCGCCCGCAAGGCCGTCGAGGCCACCAGCGTCTCCCCCGAGATCACCGCGTACGTCGTCGACATCTGCCGCGCCACCCGCGAGTCTCCGTCGCTCACCCTCGGCGTCTCCCCGCGCGGCGCGACCGCTCTGCTGGCCACCGCCCGCGCCTGGGCCTGGCTGGTCGGCCGCGACTACGTCACCCCGGACGACGTCAAGGCCCTCGCCCTGCCCACCCTGCGCCATCGCGTCCAACTGCGCCCCGAGGCCGAGATGGAGGGCGTCACGGCCGACGCGGTCATCACCGCGATCCTCTCCCACGTCCCCGTCCCGCGCTGATGGCGTTCACCGGACGCGCCGCCCTGCTGGCGGCCCTCGGCAGCATCCCCGTCGGCATCCTCGAACCGAGCTGGACGGGGATGCTCGCGGTCAACGCCCCCCTCGCGCTGGCCTGCGCCGTCGACCACGCCCTCGCGGCGCCCGTCCGCACGCTCAGGCTGGAGCGCTCCGGCGACACCTCGGTGCGCCTCGGCGGGACCGCTGACGTCCACCTCACCGTCACCAACACCTCCACCCGCACCCTGCGCGCCCGCGTCCGCGACGCCTGGCCCCCCAGCAGTTGGGTCGCCGGCACCGAAGTGGCGTCTTCGCGCCACGCGTTCACCGTTCCCGCCGGCGAACGCCGCCGCCTCACCACCCGGTTGCGGCCCACCCGCCGGGGCGACCGCCAGGCGGCCCGCGTCACCATCCGCTCGTACGGCCCGCTCGGTCTCCTGACCCGCCAGGGCCACCACACCGTCCCGTGGACGGTGCGCGTCCTGCCGCCCTTCGCGAGCCGCAAGCACCTTCCGTCCCGCCTCGCCCGGCTGCGCGAACTCGACGGCCGTACCAGCGTGCTGACGCGCGGTGAGGGCACGGAGTTCGACAGCCTGCGCGACTACGTGCCGGGCGACGACACCCGCTCCGTCGACTGGCGGGCCACCGCCCGCCAGAACAAGGTCGCCGTCCGCACCTGGCGCCCCGAACGCGACCGCCACATCCTCATCTGCCTCGACACCGGCCGCACCTCGGCCGGCCGCGTCGCAGACGCCCCCCGCCTGGACGCCGCGATGGACGCGGCCCTGCTCCTGACCGCCCTGGCCACCCGCGCCGGCGACCGCGTGGACCTCCTGGCCCACGACCGCCGCCCCCGTGCCCAGGTCCAGGCCCGCTCGGCCGCCGACACCCTCCCGGCCTTCGTCAACGCCATGGCCACCCTGGAACCGGAGCTCGTCGAAACCGACTCCCGCACCCTGGTCTCCACCATCCTGCGCAGCGCCCCGCGCCGCTCCCTGGTGGTCCTCCTGACCGGCCTGGACGCGGCCCCGATCGAGGAGGGCCTCCTGCCGCTCCTCCCCCGCCTCACCCAGCGCCACACGGTCCTCCTGGCCTCGGTCGCGGACCCCCACATCGCGCAGATGACCGCGTCCCGCGGCACCGTGGAAGCGGTCTACGAAGCCGCCGCCGGCACCCAGTCCCAGTCCGCCCGCCGCCGCACGGCCGAGCAGCTCACCCGCCACGGCGTCCACGTCGTCGACGCCACCCCGGACACCCTGGCGCCCGCCCTCGCCGACGCCTACCTCGCCCTCAAGGCCGCCGGCCGCCTGTAGGCCCCCGCCGGAGCTGTTCACACGGTGGGGGCGTAGGCCCTGTCCGGCTGGATAGGCTGGCCGGGGCACCCACCAGGAGGAGGACATCATGGCCGACCTCGACCCCGAGCAGATGCGCCGTTTGCATGATTTCGCGGAGCAGCTCGCGGAGCTGGCCGAGCACCAGGAAGACCAGTGGAAAGTACAGACCACCGACGGTCAGATCTTCCTCACGATGATGAGCCCCACGGCCCCCCACGGGCTGAACGTGGTGCGACTACGCCGCCAGATCGAGACCCAGACACCTGAGGTCATGGCCCTCAACGACACGAACATGGGCGATCCGATCACCGGACTGACCAAGGTCCCCGACCTCATGGTGATCGCCGAAGAGGACACCGACGACACGGCGAAGGTCGTCAACGCCCGCGACGTTCTGATGGTCGTGGAGGTCGTCTCCCGCACGAACTCCCTCACCGATATCCGCGACAAGCTGCACGACTACCCAAGGATGGGGGTCCCTCTGTATGTCGTCGTCGACCCCCGCAAGGACAAGAGGACCGTCACGGTGCACAGCGACCCCTCGGAAGGGCCCGACGGCGTCCGCTACCGCAAGAAGGTCCCCTACGCCTTCGGGGACACCGTTACCGCCGGCCGGTGGACGCTCGACACGAGCAGCCTCAAGAGCTATCCCGCCGATTGGTAGCAGCAAGGTGCGTGCCCGGGACCTGGCCCCAGAACGCAGAAAAGCCCCGCACCGTGCCCTGTAAGGGCTGGTGCGGGGCTTTCCCACAATAATTGTTCGGCGGCGTCCTACTCTCCCACAGGGTCCCCCCTGCAGTACCATCGGCGCTGAAAGGCTTAGCTTCCGGGTTCGGAATGTAAACCGGGCGTTTCCCTAACGCTATGACCACCGAAACACTATGAAGTTAACCAACCGGATATGAACACAGTTCGTTACTTCAGAACTAACACAGTGGACGCGAGCAACTGAGGACAAGCCCTCGGCCTATTAGTACCAGTCAGCTCCACCCGTTACCGGGCTTCCACATCTG